>JBHEMV010000037.1:0-9281 GCA_046262375.1 Pyrinomonadaceae bacterium | reverse complement strand
GCTTCGCCTCCAGGAAGCGAACTGCTCGATAAGGAATCACCAGAACTCGCGGCGGCGCCTCGCACCTGGACGGCCGCACGAGCCTCAGCAGTTCTGACCCCAGCCTGCGCTGCAATAGCATCCTCTTCAGCAAAGACCTCCAACTCGTAACGCTCGAGACGCGCCAGGACCTCACGCGCATTCGCCAGCACCGCCGGAGGCAAGCCTGCCAATCGCGCGACCTGGATTCCGTAAGACTTGGAAGCGCGACCACGTTCCAGCCGATGAAGAAAAACAACTTCGCCTTCCCGTTCCGTTGCCGTGATCTGGTAATTCTGTGCCCCGGGGAGTCGCTCGGCGAGTTCAGTTAGTTCATGGTAGTGAGTTGCGAAAAGCGTCTTCGCCGCATGCTCCGGCGAATCGTGAAGGTATTCAGCAACAGCCCAGGCGATTGAAAGTCCATCAAAGGTGGCGGTGCCGCGTCCTATTTCATCCAGCAACACCAAAGACCGCGGTGTGGAACTATGCAATATTGCCGCCGTCTCCGTCATCTCAACCATAAAGGTCGAACGCCCGCGCGCCAGATCGTCCGAAGCGCCCACCCTCGTCCAAACACGATCGAGCAGGGGAATACGTGCCTTGTCAGCCGGGATGAAACTGCCCATCTGAGCGAGGATGCAAATGATCGCCGTCTGGCGCAGCACGGTGCTCTTACCGCCCATGTTTGGACCAGTGATGATCAGCAATCTATCGGTGGAGTTATTCAGATAGACGCTATTGGGAACAAAAGGATCTTCATTAAAAACCTCGATTACCGGATGTCTGCCCTGTACGATCTCGATCTCGTCTCCGTCATGCATAGCCGGCCGAACATAACGACGGCGTGCCGCGGTCTCGCCCAGGGAGGCAAGCGCATCGAGAGCCGCGAGGGCCCGCGCGGTAGCCTGAATTCGTTTAGTTTCCGCCGCAACCTGGCGGCACACGTCGTTGAAGAGCTCGGCTTCCAAATGGATAATGCGCTCCTCGGCGCCGAGGACTTTTTTCTCCCAATCACGCAGCTCCGGCGTGGTGAACCGTTCTGAATTGGTCAGCGTCTGTCGTCGTTCATACTCCGCAGGTACCCGCGCCGCGTTCGCTTTGGACACTTCAATGAAGTAACCAAAAACACCATTGAATTTAATTCGCAGGTTGCCAATGCCGCTGCGAGTGCGCTCAGTCGCTTCAAGTGTGGCGATAATCTGCTTGGCGTTCTGGCTGATCGAGCGCAGCTCGTCGAGCTCTGTTGAATAGCCGTAACGTATCGTGTCACCTTCGCTTATCCTGGCGGGTGGATCGTCACTGATCGCTTTCGCCAGCAACACGCAGATTTCGGGAACGTCGTCTGAGCTTTCCGATAAGATTTGCAGGAGGGATGAGGGCATGGCTGCAAGGTTTTCGCGAATTGCAGGAACCTGGCTGAGCGACCGCAAGATCGCATTCAAATCCCGTGGTGTTGCCGAGCCGAAACTGATGCGTCCAATCAAACGTTCAAGATCGGAAACTTCTTTGAGTAAGGATCGCAGCTTGTCTCTACTAATCTGTGAAGCAACGAGGTCCTGAACGGCGCCAAGCCTTGCTTCTACTTCGCCGCGTTTGATACACGGCCTGAGCATCCACGACCTCAGCAAGCGCGCGCCCATCCCTGTTACCGTTCCATCGATAACGCTCAGAAGAGTTGGGCCACTTGTCGCGCCCAGGGAATCAACCAGTTCGAGATTCCGAACGGTAACGTTATCCAGAACCAGATGGTCCTGCGGTGCGAAATAGACCAGGTCGGTAATGTGCGCTGCAACGGCTCGTTGGGTCTCTTGCGCATACCGCAAGCACGCCCCAGCGGCGCGCACCGCCTCGTCCTTACGTTCAATTCCATAGCCTTCAAGCGAACGTGCACCAAAGTGACTTAGTAACAAATCCGCGCACTCCTTTTTTTGCCAGTGCCAATCATCCAGCGGCGTCAAAGCGGCATCGATCAATTGATTGTTTGCAGTACGACGGAAGGGAGAAAACTGGGTTGTTTCGTGGGGTTCAGGTCCGTTGTTGCCGCTCTCAAGCGGCAGGGGAGTTGTTTGCTCCTTTCCCGAGAGACCCGCCTTTATTAATGGAGCAAGCGAAGCAGGAAAGAGCAGCTCGCGCGGCGAATATGATTCGAGATCGGCACGGATTCTTTCCCACGCACTCTTTCCACTCTCCTGAGTTACGCGAAACTCTCCGGTGGAAATATCGAGAAACGCGGCGCCGATTGTTTCTCCTGAGCTACAAATAGCAGCCAGGAAGACTGCTTCGCGGGCGTCAAGTAGTTGGGGATCGAGGGGCGTGCCCGGGGTTACAATTCTGACTACTTCGCGGCGAACGAGCTTCTTAGTCTTTGAAGCAGCCTCCGTCTGCTCGCAAATAGCTACGCGATAGCCTTTGCGTACCAGACTGGCAATATAATTCGCGGCTGAGTGATGGGGAACGCCACACATCGGGACCGGATCACCCCGCTCCTTGTGGCGCGCAGTCAAGGTTATTTGCAGCTCGCGTGATCCAACAACTGCGTCCTCAAAAAAGAGTTCGTAAAAGTCGCCCAGCCGAAAAAATAGAAGCGTACCGGGATGTTGCTGCTTCAACTCCTGATATTGGCGCAACATGGGCGTGGTCGTGGGCATCATGATAAAGCTATTGTGACTGGGAAGTCGGCGCCCATCGCAGCTGCCCGATACGGCTACCCGATGGGTTTCTTCAGAGACGGCCCTCGATTGAAAAGCGAAGCGAAGCCTACATCGGAAAATAAGAGTAGTGCAAGGTACTATGGCAGTTACCTGATCCGGAAATTGCGCAAAGGAATCTGCAACAGTCGAGCGGAAAAAAAGCGTGAGTCCTTTCCCTTAACAATCTCGTTTCGCCTGGGCCGTTAAAGCGCGCAACCAAAAACCTCTTTGACGTCCGGGTTCGAAAGATTTATTGCCGCCTTCAGGCGGTTGCCCGCAGGGCCAATAGGCCAGCCGTTTTACGGCTGGTTCCCTGACAATAACCATTTCTCGAGGCCGCTTCAGCGGCCTTCTGTCTCGTGCGCCAAAGGTAAGGCCGTTGAAAACGGCCCTCCACAATCTGATGGCAGAGCTGACCAGCCGTAAAACGGCTGGCCTATGTGGCCCTGCGGGCTAGCCGCGTGAACGCGGCACGCAATTTCGGCGCAAGTTTCTGGTTCAAAAAACAAATTCATGTGCTCTTGTTTCACACAGACTCGAAAATAGGACACTACCTTCGCATGGGCGAGCTTTAGTAGCACGACAAACTATGTTAATTTCCAGTGCCAATCTTTAAGGCAACAAAGGATTGACTTAGGAGACGGGCAAAGTTTCGCCGGCTATTCGAATTTTGGCCTACAAGAACTTCAACGTGGAAAATCAACCCCAGGAACGCGAGAACTCAACGACAACTCTCCTGACTCGGTCTCTTCACGAACACCTGGCAGCCATACAATCATTGATCGACTCGAAGCTGGGCGAGATTGAGCGGGCGGGGAGTCTGATGTGTGAGGCTCTCGGAACGGGACATAAAATTCTGCTCTGCGGAAACGGAGGCAGCGCGGCTGACGCTCAGCACATTGCGGCCGAGTTGGTCGGTCGTTACGAGCAGCAGAGGCGGGCTTTTCCGGCGATTGCCCTCACCACCGATAGTTCGGCTCTGACGGCGCTTAGCAACGATTTCGGTTACGAAGAGGTCTTTGCGCGGCAGGTGCGGGCGCTGGCGAGTGCGGGTGACCTGCTGATTGCGATCAGCACGAGCGGGAAATCGCCGAACGTAATCAGGGCGGCTGAACAGGCACGGGCAATTGGCTGTAAAATTATTGGACTAGCCGGGGGCTCGGGCGAACCATTGGCCTCCCTTTGTGACTTGTCGATAGTGGTTCCAATGGATCGGACTGCAAGGGTGCAGGAAGCTCACATCACCATTGGGCATCTTTGGTGTGAAATGGTTGATAATTTCTGTTGCGCTACGAACAGCAGACTAACTTAACAGACGTTTAATTTTTCAGTGTAAGGTTTGACCGGAGATAGCATGCGCATACTCGTAACCGGCGGCGCGGGTTTTATTGGTTCACATTTGTGCGAACGTCTGTTGGCAGACGCAAATGATGTCCTTTGTCTCGACAACTTTTTTACCGGACGACGCTTAAACATAGTGAACCTGTTGGATAATCATCACTTCGAGCTGATTCGCCATGATGTGATTGAGCCGATACTCCTGGAGGTTGATCAGATATACAACCTGGCCTGTCCCGCCTCTCCTATTCATTACCAGTACAACCCGGTGAAGACGGTGAAGACCAGCGTGATGGGAATGATAAACATGCTCGGTCTCGCGAAGCGGGTGCGCGCGCGAATATTGCAAGCATCGACCTCGGAAGTTTACGGCGATCCTTTGGTCCATCCCCAACCGGAAGAGTACTGGGGTAATGTGAATCCAATTGGGCTGCGCTCGTGCTATGACGAGGGAAAAAGAATCGCCGAGACGTTGATGATGGATTACCACCGGCAGAATCGAGTTGACACAAGAATCGCGCGCATCTTCAACACCTATGGCCCACGTATGCTTGAAGGCGACGGACGCGTCGTCTCGAATTTCATTGTCCAGGCGTTACGCGGCGAGCCTCTCACTTTATATGGCGCTGGAGATCAAACGCGTTCCTTTTGTTATGTCGATGATCTTGTTGAGGCGTTAATCCTGCTGATGAACGCCGACGAAGTGCATGAGCCAGTCAATCTGGGAAACCCCGCGGAGTTTACGATCAAAGAACTGGCTAATGAAGTTGTAAAAATCTGTGGCTCCAATTCGGGCGTTAAATACCTGCCGCTGCCCGAAGACGATCCAAGACAACGCCAGCCTGACATTTCACGAGCGCAAATGCTTCTCGGTTGGAATCCAACCATACCGCTTAAAGAAGGGTTGAAGAAGACCGTAGCGTACTTCAAGCAGATAGCAAACATGCAGGAGCAGTCAGCACGCAGCAATAATTGACGAATTTTGCCGCTCTGGTTTGTTTTGGGCGCTGCCCAAAAAGCGGTAGCTGGCGATGGCACCGAAGTCCACCATCCGAATCGTCGCGTCAGTGACGGCTGAATTTAGCGCGGCCTTTCAAGGCCGGGATCGTGTATGTCCCAGCGTATCTTCGTCGCGTCAGCGACGAATGAAATTGTTTTTCCATCGTCGCTGACGCGACGAGGTTACCAGACGGTGCTTATAGATCCCGCGTTGAAACGCCGGGCTAAATTCAACCGACGCTACGCGTCCATGAGTTGTAGCGTCGGCGTTCAAGCAACCTGGTTTATCAGTAGTGGGTCAGTTTGGCTGCGAGTGTCCGATAAACTTTAGTTTGTCGCGTCGCCACGACAAGCTAAAGCTTATCGGACATCAAACTGACCCACCACGGGTTTATCACTTTCAATTATTGCCAATCACTGACTACTGATGCTTTGTGGCGCCAGGAATCTATGAAATTGTAGTTAGAATGAGCGACACTCCTCTTGTCCTTAGTTTAGAGACCGCGACGTTGGGTGGTAGTGTCTTTTTGGGTCGCGGGGAACAACAGCTAGCCGAGAGAATTGGCGCTCCGGAGGTTTCCCATTCAAACAGCTTGTTGAGTGATATCAATGAATGCCTGCAGGAGGGTGAGGTCTCGCTGAAAGAAGTCGAACTTTTTGCATGTGCCTCAGGCCCGGGTAGCTTTACCGGATTGCGGATTGGCATTGCAACATTGAAAGCATTGGCTGCCACAATGGAGCGAGCCTGCATCGGCATACCTACGCTCAGAGCAGTGGCTCGCGCCGCAGGGGCATCGAGTGGGACCGTGGCACTCCTGCCTGCCGGACGTGGCGAAGTCTTCGCTCAGATGTTTTCTGTTTCTGAAGATGATGGAGTAGTTGAAGTCGATGCCGCAGCCCATCTCTCACCGGAAAGGCTAATGGCAAAATATGGGGCCTTTAGAGAACTCACCTGGACCGGTAGCGGGGCACACCAGCACCACGACTTTCTCAAGAATTACGCACAGCAACAGGGAATTCCTTTTACCGACCATTCACAGGGATCAATTGCTCAAACTCACGATCCAAACGGCAATTTTTGGCGCCTCTCGCCGAAGGAAACAAATCTTGCGAAACATGTAAGTGCTTTGGCTGTACAACTTTTTAAGAGCGGGCAGGTAGAGTCTCCGCATTCTCTGAGCGCTAATTATGTTCGGCCGTCTGATGCGGAGTTGAAAGAACAATGTCGATAAGCGAGCGAGCTATTACCTCAGCCGACCAGGGTGTATCGATCATCCGAATGACTGAGCACGATCTGCTGGAAGTGGTGGACATTGAAGAGAATTCAGGATTGAGTCGTTGGGGTTGGGCGGCCTACTACGCGGAACTGCAAGGCAGAAACAACCACCTTATGCTTGTTGCTCGATTGAATAGTGTCGAAAAGCGCCGCGGTTCGTACAGCTTGGCGGGATATATTGTGGCCCGAATGGGCGCCAACGAACTTCATATTAACAATGTGGCTGTACGCGAAAGTTTCCGGCGGAGGGGAATTGGGCGCGACTTGTTGAACAGAATTCTGGAAGAAGGCAGGCATTCAGGGGTTCCCTGCGCTTTTCTGGAGTTGCGGGCTGGAAACAGTGCTGCCCTTGCACTTTATGAAAAGTGTGGCTTTCGAGTGGCTTCCAGGCGTAAGAAGTACTACTCAGAACCACCGGAAGATGCACTTGTGATGATTGCTCAACTCGTAGGAAACGCTTGATCCGTCGCCATAATTGGGCTACCATTTTTACGTGTCCGAACATTCCCTGGAGGCTTTTCCGATTGCCTCTCCAAACCAATCTTGCCAGTCCCACCGTCTGAAAGGAGACATGCACGAAAATGGACATTACAACTACGGATATGCTCAAGGAAGAGTTGATTAATCGAGACCCTGAGTTTCGGGAGTTAGCTCGGGAACACACTCGATACGAACAACGATTAAGTGAACTTTCAGCCCTGACGTATCCGAGCGACGAAGAACAATTGGAAGAGGTAACCCTCAAGAAGAAGAAGCTGGCTCTTAAAGATCAAATGTATTCCATAATGATGCAGCACCAAAAGGCTCAAAGCGTAGGCCATTAAATTTCAGAGCGGAGATATAGTTTCTCCGGTACTAGTTACTTGTTGGGGGACGTGGAGGTGTTACACGTCCCCCTTTATTGCAGCAATAACATGCTTTATAAAAACAGACCGGCGACTTGAATCATAAGGAGTGACTATAGTCAGCGAGGGAATAGTTTACGTGGTCGTGCCGGCCGCCTTAATGGTGGTCTTGCTTATACTGGGTTTTTGGCCGGTCGCTCTTTTGTTTGGAATTTTGTCGGCTTTCATGGCGTTCTTCTTTCGCGATCCGAAAAGACAGGCTCCGGCGGACACCGACGTGGTAGTTGCTCCCGCCGATGGTCGGGTAACGCGCGTCAAATCAATTGACGAGGGCAGCCCTCGTTCTGCAACTCTGGTTAGTATTTTCCTGTCTCCTCTTGACGTGCACATCAATCGAGCTCCGATTGCCGGCCGGATCACCGACGTGTCTTACACGCGAGGAAAGTTCCTGATCGCCACGAACGAAAAAGCTAGTTTGGTTAACGAGCAAAATGCACTTACGATCGAGGGAGAAAAGATCACCGTCATATGCAAACAGATCGCGGGTATCCTGGCGCGAAGAATAGTTTGCTGGAAGCAGGCAGGCGAACGAGTGGCGCTGGGCGAGCGATTTGGATTGATAAAGTTTAGTTCACGAACAGACATTGTGTTGCCGGCAAGTGTGGATGTGTTAGTTACGGTAGGCACGAGGGTGAAAGGCGGAACCACTGTTATCGGGAGGATACGATGACCGTTGGGTCGCGGATGCAAGTCGACGGAGAATCCAGAAATCCTGAGAGGCGCGGTTTGCGTAAGGGACTTTATCTAATTCCTTCCGTCTTCACGGCTGCCAACATCGGCATGGGCTTCTACGCCGTAATGGCTGCTGTGCGTGGCTTCCAATTCGTAGGAAACGGCACGGAAGCTGACTTCCTGCAAGCCTCCGTCTACCTCGATAACGCTGCCAAGGCCATAGGATGGGCAGTGCTCTTCGACATGTTGGATGGCCGGCTTGCCCGGATGACGAAAACGACAACCGAAATCGGCGTCCAACTCGATTCTATTGCTGACGTCGTGACATTCGGTCTCGCGCCGGCCGTGCTGGCGTATGTCTGGGGATATGGCGCCGCTCTCCAGGAGGGAGGGGGTTTGCACCGTTTAGCGTGGTTCCTGTCATTTATGTACTTGATGTGCGGAGCATTTCGTCTTGCTCGCTTTAATGTGCAGTCTTCGCGGCCCCGCATTCTTGCCGAAGGCACCATCAAGATGGATAAAAAGAGTTTTGTCGGTTTACCTATTCCTGTGGCTGGCGGGTTGATTGCCGCGATCATCCATTTCGCTCCGTTGCCGTTAGTCAGCTATGGCGCAGAAAGAGCGGAAATTTACTCCGTGTTGTTAATGGCCCTGGTTGGATTTCTAAGCGTGATGATGGTCAGCACGCTGAGGTTCTCGAGCTTCAAAACGGTGGGAACGCATAGTCGCAGTATGCGGACAATAATTTTTGCTGTCGGCGTCGGCATGCTTATCTTTCTGTACTCGCGCTATGTTCTCCTGGTCCTGGTTATCGGATACATTCTCCATGGACTCCTCTCGCAATTGTTTAAAATGTTTCGCCGCCGGTCGGAGGTTGGCGAAGCTAACGTTGAGGCCAAACTGAATTAGTTCCTAATCTAAACCCACAGTGGCCCGGCGGAATTAGTGATTCTACTTTTGCGGTTAACGTTCACGCGGTGGAGTAAAGGCCACCAGTCCGTGCTCGGTTGTGAGAAGCACGACCTCGCCAACCGCAATCGGAGAAGCTGAAGTAGTGATTTCCTCGCCCACTGGAAGTGAATTTACCAGCCCTCCATCACGAAGGTCGAGCACAACGCCGGCAGGACTTGAAAGGGGCGTAAACAGAGCCTCTGTCTGCGTTACCAGGGGTTGCGAAGAGATCCTCCCGGTAAGTTGGCGTCTCCACAGCCGCGCACCCGCGAGCGAAAATTTGTAAACAAAATTATCCAGTGAGGCTACGAGCAGTTCCTCACCTACCCGCACTACGGCCTGCACTCCGGCGCCGGTGCGCTTGCGCCAGATTAGACGGCCAGTTGTCGTATGCACCGCATAGACATAACCGTCACCGGACCCGAAATAGAC
>JBHEMV010000036.1:0-31793 GCA_046262375.1 Pyrinomonadaceae bacterium | reverse complement strand
GCTTGCAGGTCTGCCGGCGCGATCTTCACCAGGCTGTAGTTATCGCGCGCAAGCAACGCCGCGACGAGGTTTTCAATACCGTCGTCGACAAGAAAAACGGTTCTACCAACCATCAAAGGCGAAAAAAGGCTGGTGATCGTCAGGTCAGATGCGATTGATGAATGTACCAGCGCGCCACAACCCTTTGATACCTCGAAGGTTTCGCAGCACCAACTAAGGTAGTTAACGAGCCCCCGATGAGGAATCATTACCCCCCTGGGTTCACCGGTGGAACCAGAAGTGTAAATTACGCAAGCAAGATTATCCGGGGTGGTACGTCTCGCTGGGCCGTCTCTTCGTTCTTTCGCGATAATGTCCCAATCGGAATCCAAAGAGAGCCTCGGGCCATTGTGGGGAGGAATCGCATCGACCAAATGGGATTGCGTAAGCAGCACAAAGAGGTTCGCATCCTGAACCATCAAAGACAGCCTCTCGCTGGGATAGGTTGGGTCCAGAGGAACGTAGGCGGCCCCGGCCTTCAGGATTCCTAGAATTCCGACGATCATCTCCGGCGATCGCTCGACACAAAGACCTACCAGGGAGTCTGGCCCCACCCCGAAGCGCTTCAGGAATCGCGCCAATTGATTTGCGCGAGCGTTCAATTCGTTGTAGGTAAACTGGGAATCCCCGGAGACCAGGGCGACAGCCGCAGGACTTCGCTTCACTTGCCTTTCAAACAGTTCATGAACGCATTTGTCACGAGGATAGGGCTGATCTGTGTTGTTGAACTGGGCCAGAAACCCGTTTCGCTGAACAAGGTATGAAGCGCCACTGTCTTCAACCCGAAGTATGTCTTGAACAAGAGTTGGCATATTTTTTCTTATGAGTTAGGAGTTTCCCCTTGATAACACCGCATCTAAAATCTTGCTACCTGCGTTATCTTGTGTCGTGAAAGTCGACAGGGAGCTGTTCCATATCGTTTGATTCGGTTCAGCCATGCCAACTACTACCTTGCGTTTTCCCACAAATGGCTTTCGTCCATGCGCGGTTAGCATGTTGTCCAGCAACAGCACATCGCCTTCGTTCCACGAGAAGACGACCGAATGTTCGTCACAAACGCGCAAGATGTCGTCAAGCATTTCAGAGTCGATGGGTGATCCGTCTGCGAAGTAAACATTCCGCGGGAGATTGATTTCTCCAAACGCGGCTAACAACCAATCACGAACTTCCGCCGGCAACCTGGAAACATGAAATAGATGTGCCTGGTTAAACCAGATCGTTTCCCCTGTTCGCGGATGGCGTTCTATGACATGACAACGCTGTCGCGTACGCAACTGATCGTCCCCAATCCACTGAAATTCCATTTGCGCTTTACGACAATAGTCTTCAACCATTGCCCTACTGGACGTTTGAAAAACTTCCTGCCAGGAAAGATCTAAACCGGTGCCGTAGTTGCGCACATATAAAAGTCCCTTGCGCGCAAAGCATTCACGAATCTCCGGCGCAATCGCCCGGTAAATCTTTCGGCTGTCGGCTATTGGTGTTTGCCCTCCCTGCTCCGCAACTTGCTGCGAAAAAAACCACAGCTTCATTGGCCAACTACGCGAATACGAATTTTCGTTGTGCAGAGGTATTGACTGATGCGCCGGGTATTCCGTAGATGAGTAGATCCGCCCGCTTATGACGGTGCGCGGCGTTGACCGGTAAGGATAATCGAGCAGGGTTCCGGAGACGGCCTGAATCAATTGCTCAAATTCTTCTGCTGCAGCAAGACCGAAGCCGCGGAAGAGGATTGCCCCGTTTCTCGCCAGATAACTGTCGATGAAGCCGGTATTGGCAGCGGCCCACTTCACCAGATCAAGTCTCTTTACCGCCGGCCGTATCACGAGAGGCAAGGGGCTATCGGGTCGGAAATACCCCAATGTGATCTCTCGTTGCAATGAGGGGCGATTGCTCGCCGATTGGTCTGATAAATAGGTGCTCATGAGTTACGCGATGAAATTCCGATCTTCCCTTTGGGCCATCTCACCACAGGCAAAGTAAACTTGCTTAAGCCACAATAGTGCGTGGGTGTGGTGCAGACCGTTGCCCTCGGGAATTCTTTGTAATAAATAGATACTTTCAAAACGCCAAGCTTGCCAGAAATGAAGCATGCAGTTTTCATGGAAACCGAATAGTGCGGAAGGATTCAACTCACATAAATGATTCTTTTCCTGGTGCGCATAATTAACCATCTACCTGGAAACATTCGACCCATGTTGGGCAGTGGTTCAGTTTGGAGTTAGCCGGTTGGTTGCGCTGACCGCTGCTAGACTCAAATTCGGCAGTAAGCGCAACTAATCACAGAACCGAGCGCGGTAGCGCCGGTTGCTAGTGTTAAGACTTCCAGGAACTCTGACTCTCCTCGCTACACAAACTCCAGGAGATTCATCCACCGGTATTCTTCTTTTCAACCTCCTGACGCCACTTCTGGCGCTCGATCAAGACCCAACTCCCCACTCGGCACTACGTCAAAGTTGAGGGCGCCCATGCTCCCAACTGCTACTTTTAAAACACTTAATGCTGGATTAAGGCACTCATTACAGATTTATTAACTGTCGAAGAAGCATGAACCGCAAGTGAAGAGAACTTCGAAAAAGCCTCGCATTTTGCGTGTTCAAGACTGAACAACACTGTTGCCTTGCACTGAGGCTTCCCGCTACCAGGGTATTTGCGAATCCATCGTTATTAAAAAAGGGAGATTCGCAATGGGCGGAGCTTACTCAAAACGAGAGGGCCGACTTGTCAGCCATCAAAATTAAAAAGAAGAAAAAGAAGCGAAATGCACTGGTTGTTTGTGTGGATCGCAAGCAATTCTGGACTACCCAAACTCAGTTCTGGCAGTGGGTTCGGGAAGGCGTTGTCGTCAAGCTGCATGACAGTCCGCTCACGGGAAGTTTCGTCCGTGATCATGAAGAGACGGCGGTCGTAATTAGCAATACAGTGCTCAATCTTGCCTATCCCAACCACCTGCGAGAAGCGCTTGTGTCTCGCCGGGTGGGATTGCTAAGGAAATAGGTTCAGTAATGAGAAATCGAAAAGAGTCAAAGGATTATTTGCGCAACGTGGGTTGGAAAGCCTTTCTTTGTGCTGTCGCGTTGAGCCTATCCTTCCTATTGCTCGCGCCCGGTGTAAAAGCACAGCAGACCAACCGATCTCTCGAACAGACCAACGGATATGGCTTACGTCCCAAAGCGGTTAAGGCAGTTCGAGCCGTCTCAATTAAGACCCCTTCACCAGCAACAATCACTAATTCATCGCCGGCCAGCGAGCGTTACCGGATAGGGCCTGGCGACGTGTTAGAGGTCCGTCTTTATAAACTTCCGGAACTTTCCAGAGAGGCGCTGCGCGTCGAGGAGAGCGGCACCATTCGCATGCCACTGATCAACGAGGATATTCGAGCCGCCTGCCGGACTGAGGGCGAACTGGCGAAAGATATCGCCGGCCGTTATCTGTCGCTCATGAGAAATCCGCAGGTCGATGTCTTTATCAAAGAATATCACTCCCGTCCGGTTGCGGTTATTGGAGCAGTCAACACGCCGGGCAGGTTTCAGCTTCAGCGGCGCATACGCCTGCTTGATTTGCTTTCCTTTGCGGGCGGCCCAGCAGAAAGGGCTGGTGGCAACATCCAGGTCGTTCATAGCACCCTTTACCCGTCATGCGAACCAACCGCCGCCGACCTTGCTCGAAGGAGCAACGCCCTGGGTCTTAGCATTTTCAAATTACGCGACACGTTGGCGGGTAACATGAGATCAAACCCTTATGTTCGACCCGGCGATGTCATTACTGTCCTCGAATTTGAACAGATTTACGTTATCGGGAACGTAGTAAGACCTTCCAGCATTCCTCTCAAAGAGAAGATCACTCTCTCGCAAGCTATCGCGATGGCCGGTGGGACGCTCCCCGATTCTCAGAGTGGTCGAATCCGTGTTATCAGACAAAAAGCTGATGGCAACACCAAAGAGGAAATTGTGGTGGACCTAAATGCAATTAACAAACGTCGCGTCCCGGATGTTGTCCTGCAGGCAAACGACATTGTCGAAGTACCTACCTCCGGCGGCAGGAAATTTCTGCGAAACATCCTGGAGGGTGTTGTTCCCGCGGTCGCGCGTTTCCCCGTTCGAGTAATTCGATAATTTGGTGGGCTTGTAACAGGTCACGCAGGTAATCGTATGAAGCAAAATCAAGAGATGAGAAATAACTTCCTGGTCCAGAGCGGCTCTGTAAATCTGCCGGAACCTTTGGCCGCGGATCATCCGCAAAGGGTTAACGGCATCAACGGCCATTCTGAAGACAAGGCGCACCTGCAGGAATTCCTGTTTTCGTTGCGAAAGTATTGGCTGCTGATTATCGGTCTGACCTTTCTGTGCACCGCTCTGGTGGCGGTTTACATGGCCCGGCAGCCGAATGTGTACGAAGCCGGGGCTCGAGTTCAAGTCGATCTTGAAAATGCCAATCCGCTCCTCGGGACCACAAAAGGTGGGACATTCGTCGTTAACCCAGTCAACGATCCGGCGTACTTCAACACCCAGCTTCAGATCTTGACCAGCCCACGACTGCTGCGTCGTGTAATAAAGGATCTGGACCTGGAACGCGATCCCGCCTTTCGTCTGCCTCAATCGAGCGGCAGTCAGTCGAGATGGCAAAAGCTCTTCGGCACAGAAGCAGTTGCGAATGACAGACCCGTGATTACAACTGAAACAACAAGCGTTAACGACGATGTCGAACTGTCGGAAGACGATCTCGCCGAAGCCACACGTGTTGCACCGTACGTCGAAGCCATTCGAGCAGGGCTCAAAGCAGAGCCTGTTAAAGATATGCGCCTGCCGATAAAAGAGACCCGCTTGATCGACTTAACCTACGACGGTGCAAACCCGCAGCTATCGGCAAAAGTAGTTAATAAAATCGCGGATACTTTCGTCCTTTCCAATTTGGAGCGTAAAACCCACAGCAACAAATTGACTGGCGACATCCTGGCGCAGCGCGTTACCGATCTACAGACGCAGATAAAAGAGCAGGAAGCAAACCTGCTCCAGTATGCAAAGAACCACCAAATTCTTTCGCTTGATGCCACGCAGAATACGGTAGTCGAGAGGCTTACCAATCTCAACCGGCAACTCCTCGAGGCCGAAAACGAACGCAAGGTTGCAGAAGCCGCCTACCACGCGGCCCTCGCGCCAGGCGCGGCCGAGGCCCTGGCGTCTGGCGGCGCTCGAGAGGCCAACGAGACGGAAATGAGACTTTCTCAACTCCGGCAAAGACGCTCACAGCTAATGGTTGACTTCACAGCCGCGTGGCCCGAAGTGAAAGAAATCGACAACCAGATTGCGACCCTGGAAAAACAGTTAAAGCAAATGCGCAATCGGGCTTCAACCGTAGTCATCACGAATCTGGGGACGCATTACCGTCAATCCCTGGCGCGCGAACGTGCGTTGCGCGGCTCCTTTGATGAGCAGCGCGCAGAGACCCTCGCGCAAAACGAAGCGGCGGTAAACTATAGAATCCTGCAACAGGAGATCGAAACAAACAGAAGCTTGCTCGAGGGGATGTTGCAACGAAGCAAGGAAAACGAAGCGGCGCTGGCCGCAATGCGCAACAACATACACGTCAACGACTATGCCGTCATACCAACCATTCCCGTCGGACCTAAGCGTCTGCTGTTTACCGGAGTCGCGTTTGCTTTCGCACTCATCCTGGGCGTAGGGCTTGCCGTGTTTCTGGGATACCTGGATGATTCTTTCCGGTCCACCGACGATCTGGAAAGAACTCTGAATTTACGCGCGCTCGCGGCCATCCCTGCGACAAAAGGAAACCGCCGATCGGTGCTTTCCGCCCCCGGCGCCTTTCCTGGCGCTAACGAGCAAGAACTCCTACTTGAGCCTGATAACCCACGTCCGTTCAGAGAAGCGTACCGGCAATTGCGAACGGCCCTGTTGCTTTCTGCAAGACGCGGAGAATTAAAATCGCTGCTTGTAACTTCGAGTATGCCTGGTGAAGGCAGAACCATGATTGCAGTCAATACTGCGCTTAGTCTGTCCCGAACCGGCGCATTGGTCCTGATCGTAGATGCAGATTTACGTAAACCGAGCTTGCATACGATCTTCGACCTTGACAACGAGTACGGTCTGACCACAGCTTTGGCGGACGGTTCCGATCAACAAGACCAGCTTCGATTTATTCAACATCCCGAAAGGCGATTTGGCGTATTGACTGCCGGGCCCGTCCTTGAGGATTCGGCGGAGCTTCTGGGTTTAGAGCAGATGCGAAGAGTCATCCAATCACTTCAACGCATTTACGACTACGTTATCATAGACTCACCCCCCATCGGTTACTTCACTGATGCAATACTAATCTCATCGCTGGTTGATCGTGTTGTGCTGGTGGTTGATAGCGACAAGAGCACGCGCGAGACTGTGAAGCGATCCTATCAGTTGCTGCAGGATGCGGGCGCGCCTACGTTCGGGCTCGTACTGAATAACGTCAAGGAGCCCCGGTACAACTTGCGGGATTACGCAAGTCAAACCTACGCCGAGGCTTGATGCGCGCACGAGCGTCGAAGCCCTGGTGCAAGCCTCTCAACCGAACCCGTATCGTCCCCCAATTAGTCAACTAAAGTTCGTTAACCCCGATCGTTTCCCGCAATGTCTGGAATCTTCAGCCTTTTCGGCACACATACCAGATTGAACAGAGTTGGAATGGGAGAGAGGCTGGTGGTACTTCCTTTTCCGACGGTTGAAACAAACGGAGCGCCTAACTTCGCCCAGCCGTCGGAGAATGAGACCGCCGCTTCATCTACTCTTCCACTAATAAAAAAACTTTGCGAGACGCTTAACGCCCAACAAATCTCCTATTGTCACTGGAAAAGTAACTGGAAGCTGGATCGTTGGCTTACCGGCGACGGCGATCTCGACTTGCTGGTCCATCGCGCGGATGCACGACGCTTCCATAGCATCATCTGTGGTCTGGGTTTCACGCAGGCTGAACCGTCAATTGATCGTCAGGTGCCTGGAATACTCAACTTTTACGGTTACGATAACGGCGCTCGCCGGTTTGTTCACCTCCATGTTCATCACCAGCTGGTGATCGGACACGATCTGACGAAGAACTATCACCTCCCGATAGAAACCGCTTATCTGGAAATTTCCAAGCGGCACGGCTTGCTTCCAGTTCCGGCGCGTGAACTTGAGTTGATTCTCTTCGTGCTTCGGATGGTCTTGAAGTATTCACCGTTCGAAGCGCTATCACGGCAAATAGTCGGCAGGTCGCGACTCTCCTCAAACGCAGTGGCAGGGGAATTGAATTATCTGGAAGCCGGGATTGATCGCGCTTGTGTTGCCAATCTTCAAATGCGCTTAACGCCCACGATCGACAATGCTTTTTTTGAAAGGTGCCGCCAATCATTGCTTGATGAAACTTCATTCTGGGCGCGCACTCGCATCCGGCTGGAATTGCAGAAACGTCTAAGAACCTGCGCGCGACGCCCGCAATTCGAGGATGCGTTGCTAAAAGCCGCCCGCCGACTAACCCGGCTCGTGCGCGAACGTCTGCTCCATCGTTGGGCCAGGAAAAGCTTCGTGAAGGGTGGATTGTTGATTGCGGTAGTGGGTGGCGATGGAGCCGGCAAAACCACCACGCTCAATGCACTGGACTCGTGGCTCTCAAAGAAGTTTGCAACTAGAAGATTTCACATCGGCAAACCGCGTCGCACGTTTATAACCCTGGCGACGATCGTAGTACTAAGAGTGAGGCGATTGCTGATGAACGTCCCCGCCCATCCTGCGCTCACTCTATCTCCCGACAGGCCAGGAGTTTTTCCGGGATATGTTCAGTTGTTCCGCTGGGTGATGGCCGGAAGAGATCGGGTTCGGCTCTACGAGAAGGCACGGCGTTTCGCGAGCAACGGCGGCATTGCACTTTGCGACCGCTATCCCTTGCCGCAACTTCAGCTGATGGACGGAGCCAACATCGCGCGCATCGTCCAACCGAAACATCGCAATGCCCTGGTACAGCGACTGCTCAAAACTGAGGCGAATTGCTACCACCGGATGATGCCGCCCGATTTGCTCATCGTGTTGCGCGTGGATCCGGAGACTGCCGTCAAACGCAAGACTGCAGAAAGCGAAAATCACGTGCGATTGCGATCCCGCGAGTTGTGGGAAAAGGATTGGGAAGGCGCTAATGCCTGCGTGATAGATGCGGGGCAGCCCGCAGCTGAGGTTATAGACCAGGTGCAGTCGTTGATTTGGGCCAGGTTGTGAGGTGATGAGCTAATTGGAACAGAGATTTGTAGCGGAAATTATTGGTCCGGCGGGCGCCGGTAAAACGACGCTTTCACGCCTGCTGCAGCAAAGTGAAGACGTCCGCGGCGGCCTGAGTGTGTGGCGTTTGCCGTCGTGGCTGTTAGCCGTCAGCGCTTTCTCGTCGATGCCAAAACTTCTGGCTTTGTACTCCATGCATAAATGCTTAGGTTGGGGAGAAGTAAAGTTGGTGATTCAACTGAACGCTTTGCGCCTCCTCCTGCACCTCGAGTCTGCCAAAGGTTTTTCAACTTTGCTGCTGGACGAAGGGATGATATTTGCACTCTCCAAGCTGGATGAGTGTAGCCGCGGGCGCGCTGGTGCTCACTCCCATGACGAAGCCCTGCGATTTCTCAATCCGCCCACCAGAATGCTGGACGCGGTTATCTGGCTCGATGCGCCCAATGAAGTGCTCGCGCGGCGAATTCGCGAGCGCGCCAAACCACACCGTATGAAACATGAATCAGATGCCCAGATTCAGGAGCATCTGGCGAGCTGTCGTAAATCATTCGAGAAAATTGTCGCCGAGTTAAACCAGAGTAATGGTCTGAAGGTGTTCAGGTTCAGCACAGACGAAGAGTCTTTGGAGCAAATCGCCGTAAAGATCTTCTCGCACGCGCGCCGGCGAGACGTAGAAGTAGTAGAAGTCGCCACCAGTGTCGCGGGAGTTTAATAGTTGGCTATAGAAACCATCGTCTCATCCGGAATGGATATGGCAGCCCGCGAAGGGGTTGTGCCTAAGCCGCGGCTCGATAAAGCGCTGACGCACAAGGCTTATCTGAATGGGATTGCCTCCCTGCTGGATACAGTAGTCAAGGGCGGTGTGATCACATTAGTGACGCCGATTCTCGTTAACGTACTGGGAAGTTCCCTCTTCGGCGTGTGGCAAATACTCGGCCGGTTGGTCGCCTACATGCACGCGGCGGACGGCCGTCCAACACAAGCGCTCAAATGGGTAATCGCTAATCGCCAAACACTCGACGACGCGGAAACCAAGCGCCGGCACGTCGGCAGTGCCGTCGGCGTGTGGCTGTTATTCCTTCCGGTGCTGGCTGTTATGAGTGTGGCGCTCGTTTGGATCGCGCCATACATGACCAGGGTTCCACTCGAGATGTACACGCCCATTCGGGTCGCCTGTGCGTTGCTGGTGGTAAATTTTCTCCTTCTCCAACTCGTGGAGATGCCGGAAGCGGTCTTGCGGGGGATGAACCTCGGTTACAAGCGCATGGGCTTGCAAGCGGGACTCAACCTCGTCGGTGGCGGTCTCACTGTGGGTGCACTTTATCTGGGCGCGGGATTAATCGGTCTGGCTGCCGCGGATGCAATCCTGTCTGCGATAACTTGTCTGCTGTTCCTGGTGGTAGTGAAAAAGTATGTCGCGTGGTTTGGCGTCGCACGACCCACGTTCGCGGAGATCCGCTCGTTTCTAAAGTTAAGCGTGTGGTGGCTTGCCTGGACAACGATTCACAAATTTATTATGGCGAGCGACCTGCTCATACTGGGTGTTGTAGCTTCGACTTCGGCAGTGGCCACTTATTCTTTAACAGGCTTTGCTTCCATTACCCTGCTGACCCTCGTAACCACGATAATCGGCGCGGTAATGCCCGGGCTAGGTTCAGTCGTGGGCCAGAAACAGTATGAACGGGCGGCAGCTCTACGCGTCGAGATGATGGCGGCAAGTTGGCTGCTGCTTGCCGCGATCGGCTCCACAATCCTGATGTGGAACCGCTCCTTTGTTTACCTTTGGGTCGGCAAAGAACACTATGCGGGCGTGTGGCCCAACCTGCTAATCGTGGTGATGGTGGTACAGCTCATCTTCATTCGCAACGACGCCTACGTCATCGATCTGACACTGCAACTGCGCGAGAAAGTCTTAATGGGCGCGCTCGCCGCGATCGTTTCGATTGCCTTGAGCGCAACGCTGATTCCACGCCTGGGAATTACCGGACTATGCCTGGGCATGTTAGCGGGAAGAATGGCGCTGACGATTTCTTACCCGCTTATTATCAGGAAGCGGTTTGCACGTAGTGGCCGACTTCAGTTAGGACCCTTGGCGCGCCCGGCCGTCACGATGATTTTACTGTTCGCCGTTTCGGCCTACGTCGGCCAGATGGTAGTCGCCGACCATTGGCTCATCTGGGCTGTTTGCGCGGGCTTGAGTTTCGCGGTCGCAACTGGAATAGCGCTCATGGCCGGCTTAAAGCGAGACTTGAGAAATTCGCTGAAGGGCCGTCTGTCAATGGTGCGCACTTTGTTCGGCTTTGCTGGATCGGGAGGTTAATCGTGATCAGAAACAAAAAGACAAAACTAACGCATCTGTTGCCCGTTCGCTTAATTAGGTCTTACCTGCCTTTGCTGTTAACTGTTTTGACAGGCATATCGCTTGTCGAATTTTCTCGGGTAGGAGGATCGACTTCGGCACAGGAACCGGCTGCCATCACATTTGCCGCAATCGGCGACTACGGGTCGAATGACGCGAATGAGCTGGACGTAGCACAGCTAGTAAAGAGCTGGAACCCTGACTTCATCATTACGCTCGGTGACAATAATTATCCCGATGGTGAAACGGCCACGATTGACGCAAGTATTGGCAAATACTATCGGGAGTTTATCTATCCTTATCGCGGAACGTACGGAGCCGGCGCCAGCAGCAACCGCTTCTGGCCGTCCATCGGCAATCGCGACTGGGATAATCAAACTGGACCAAAGCTTCAACCATATCTCGATTACTTCCTGTTGCCGAACAACGAACGCTATTACGACTTCGTTCGTGGCCCAGTGCATTTTTTTGTAATCGACAGCGATGCCGACGAACCGGACGGAATAACAAGCACGTCCATTCAAGCTCAATGGTTGAGAAATAAACTCGCTGCATCAACTGCCGCCTGGAAGATTGTTTATTTTCATCATCCACCCTATTCGTCACGCACTTCTTTTACCAACTTGCAGTGGCCGTTTCAGGCATGGGGCGCGGACGCGGTGCTATCTGGACACGCGCACGTCTACGAGCGCGTGATGAAAGATGGCATTCCGTTCATTACAAATGGACTCGGCGGCGACAGCACCGGGTCTTTCAACGGCGCAATCGCGGGCAGTGTAGTTCGGTTCGGCGACGATTATGGAGCCATGCGGATTGCCGCAAGTGCCACCGTGATTACGTTTGAATTCATCACGCGCCGGGGCGTGGTTATCGACACATACACGGTGGGGCAACAACCTTCGGGCGTACCGGCGTCACCGGCGAATCTCAGCGCTACTGCTGCCGGAAATACCCAGATCAATCTTTCCTGGATTGACAACGCCAACAACGAAGATGGATTTCAGATCGAGCGCTGCACTGGCGCGGGATGCGCTAACTTCGCGCAGATAGCGCAAGTGGCGGCGAACGTTACCAGCTATGCGGACTCGGCGCTGGCCGCAGGCACAACCTACCGCTATCGAGTTCGTGCCTTTAGCGCTGCCGGTAGTTCCGGCTATTCAAATGTCGCGGAATCGACTACCCCGGCGGAGCAATCCCCGTTTGCTGCACCCAGCAACCTTGTGGCAACAGCGGTCTCATCCGGCCAGATAGACATTACCTGGGCTGACAACTCAACCACTGAGGACGGTTTCAAATTGTATCGCTCATCTGACGGCATCACTTTTTCGAAGACAGCTACGCTTGGTCCGAACGTGACGGCGTTTTCCGACACCGGCCGTCCCGCTTCAACTACCTACTATTACCGGGTGCTGGCTTTTAACGCGGGTGGAAGCACCGCTTTTTCGAACACTGCCGTCGCGACGACCTTTCCGCCGGCTACAGTTAAGCCTGCTGCACCAAGTAATCTTGTTGCGACCGCGCTTTCATCGAACCAGGTCAAACTCACCTGGAATGACAATTCGAACAATGAAAATGCTTTCAAGCTCTATCGCTCGCTGGACGGCGTCAGCTTTACAGAGATTGCAAAACCGTCGGTGAACACGACCAGCTATATCGACGCGGGTCTTTCAGCCGGCACCACCTACTACTACCGGATTCGTTCCTACAACGAGGCTGGCAGCTCCGCGTACAGCAACGTATCTAGTGCCAGGACGCCATGAAGATAGAAGTGCTGAGCATTCAGAACTCAGCACTCAGTAGTCCAAACAACCATGACCCCGATTGAACCGCAAGACAGGCCTGCCCGACTAATCCGGTTGTTGTTTTATGGATTTGTTTTCCTCCTTCCGTTTGAAACTGCGGGCGAGGGCTGGCTGGAACCAACGACGATTATGGGCGCGCTTCTTTCTTTGAGCACGCTCTTGCAACCTGGTCTCTTCCTGCGCTGGCCGCCCCGGGGCTTCTGGTGTTTTCTGGTCTACCTCTATCTGTTCGTTACGATCAGCGCCATGGAGCCAGCCGAGTACCGGCAGTTAACAATACTAAATGTGTTTCTTCTCCTTCAGTTAACCGTCCTCTGCTGGATTGGTTACAACGTCATGCGTGACCGGAAAGTTGCTGAGAAGGCATTTCTGACTTTTGCAGGCGGCTGCATCGTTCTGGCCGCTCTTCAGGTTACAGGTATTGCAAGTAGACCTGTAGATGCGGATGCCGCCATCGTTCGCATGACGGCACTCGGATTTCACCCTAACAATTTGGCGCGCATCCTCATGTTGGGGTTACTGGCTATGATAGGACTCACTTATGGTCGTGGTAAGAGCTTGCTGCGGCCCATTGCGATCAGCTGGCCATTTATCTTTCTGATTGGCGCTGCTCTTATTCAGACCGGCTCGCGCGGCGGACTGCTCGCACTCGCGGCGGGCCTGATGACCCTGGTGCTGCGGCGGGGCACGATCTGGTCGAAACTGCTTAACGCCGGGGCACTGGTTCTGGTCCTCGGATTTTTATTCCTGGCGGCGTTGCAGTCAGACGTGATGCGCGCGCGATTCGAAGAGACCATGGAAGAAGGCGACCTCGCCCGGCGTGAAGAGATTTATCCGACTGCCTGGCAAATGTTTCAGGAAAAGCCGCTGCTGGGCTGGGGGCCAGTCGCCAGCACTTACGAGCTGGGAATGCGTCTGGGCCATCCTGAAGAAGAAACCAAGAACCCACACAACCTTATCCTCTTCGGACTCGTGTCGACTGGACTATTAGGCTCGCTGCCGCTCTTTGCCGGCATCGTCTTAGCAACGCTCAGCGCCTGGAAGACGCGGCATGGACCACATGGCATTTTGCCGTTAGCGATGATGGTCGCCGTTCTTGTCGCGAACATGAGTGGTGTGTGGCTCTTCAACAAGCTGCATTGGCTCGTGATGGCTTACGCGCTGGCTAGCGTTTATCACACCGCCCACGCCCGCTCACCTTTGACCTTAACGCGGACGCAACAGGCCGAAGTGGACAACTACGCCACCGCCTAACCCAGCTTCATGCTCATTACAGTTTCAGGTTTGGATGGCTCGGGAAAGTCAACCCTGGTTGAGTGGCTGAAGGAAACGCTTGAGAAGGACAACCAGAAAGTGATTGTTTCTCACATGTATTACGACGTGGGGGTCCTCGGCACGTTTAGACGTCTGCTGGAAAGAACCACAGTCGGAAACAAAGGACGCACCAGCGCAAGGCTTGAGCCAGCTCATGCTCCAGGAACGCGGCAGCAAACAATTCTGAGGCGGAGGATCGCGCGCCTCAGACACAAAGTTATATGGAATAAACAACTCAGATTGCTGTTGTACCCAATCGACGTGTTCATTTTTCTTTGGTACCGGTTCTACGTAGAGACGCTTGGCAAACAGATTTTGATCATGGACAGATACTTCTACGATACGCTTGCCGACGTTACCGAAAATCAAAGGTCCAATCGTGGTCGCGTTTTGTCCAGGCTGGCGCCGAAGCCAGACCTTCCAATCTATCTTGAAATTAGTCCGGAGGCGGCATTCGCGCGCAAGGGGGAGTTTTCCGTAGACCGACTCAACCGTCGCTGGCTTTCCTACCAGAAA
This sequence comes from Pyrinomonadaceae bacterium, assembly GCA_046262375.1. Lineage (GTDB taxonomy): Bacteria > Acidobacteriota > Blastocatellia > Pyrinomonadales > Pyrinomonadaceae > PSRF01. The sequence continues at coordinate 17,526 of JBHEMV010000036.1, read as the reverse complement.
CTTACAGGTTGGATTCCCGAGCTGGTCGTACTTTTCATTGACCAGGATCCGGAGATAACCCGCTGCAGGTTGACCAGGTTAGTACACGAAAGAATGGTAGCCCACAGATGATTGCGTGCGAACAATCTTACGCCTCACTCATTTTGCGTTTGCTGCTGGATGGCGGAATAAGCCCTGAGGAGAAGCGGAACATCGTTTGGGGTGACCTGCTTCATATTGCAGCCCAGAATGGCGTGCTTATTCGCGTTGTCGATCAACTTGAGACGATAGGAATGGAGCCGCGCCATTTTTTCTCGGCTGCGGTAAAGGAAATGCGCACCCGGAATCAGAGAAAGCTGGCATTGATTGGCCGGATCAGCCGGCGGTGCAGTGATTCAAACGTCGAGTTCATTTTCCCAAAGGCGGTCCAAAACTATCCGGACATGCCGGGAGACATCGACCTTTACGTCATACCGCGCTCGCTGGATATCGACCGAGCAATTCTTCGCGGATTACACGCTTCTCCAATCAAGAGAGGCTTGCGCAACCGCATCGACGGCACAGCTAACTACGGGCTGCGCGGATGTGACTCGTTGTTGGAGATTCACCATGGTCGAGTGGGGATGCTTGGTGAACACAGGTTGTACATCAGCCAAACCATCGACAATGGGTGCTGGGTTCGGCTTGAGGGAGAGGAGATACTGATTCCTTCACCGGAGGATCAACTGATCTTGCAGTCGCTTCAACGCCTGGTCCAACGCAGTTACCTAAGGCTGTCCGACGTTGTAGGGACAATCAACCTCCTGCAAAGTAACGCGTTGAATTGGAACTACATAATCAAGACGGTAAACGATCTCAATATCTTCTACGGTCTGGGTTGTTACCTGGGTTTCATCGATCAAATCTATCAGACGACCTTCAGGACCAACCTGCCGGCACCGGACTTTGCAACCAGGCTCGCTCGAAGAAGGTCAGGTATTGAATTTAAAAACGGGTTCTACCGGTTCCCTCGCATCAGGGTTGGCGGCTGCGGGTATGTCTACAAATTTTGTTCGGCATTGCGCGATGAAAACTGGAGAGTAGCCACCAGACTTTCTCTATTGCCCGTGCTGGCCCTTACTACCGTCGTTCGGAAGTTGCGAACATCGTAGTAACGGTGGCCAATATCTAACTGACGCGCCCGGCTGCCGGACTGAAGAGTGACGAAGGCATGCCAGGCCCGGCCGTCAGCTTCTCAGGTTACAAATGATAATTGGACAGGCCTCGCTAAAACGAACCATCAAACAGACGGCCGGCTGGGCGGCGGTCTTGTCGCGGCTGTTTACACCGGGTAGCCGCCAACGGAGTGCGTGCATCTTCTACTACCACCGAATCGCCAACGTAGGGTTCGTGGACTCGCAGGTTGACGACTGGAATGTAACACCCAAACAGTTTGCGCGGCAGATTGCGACGCTTTCGAGTTTTGCCGAGATCGTTCCACTGATCGAACTCAGTCAACGTCTGAATATGCCGGGAAACGACGCTAAGCCTTTGGTGTGCCTTACATTTGATGACGGTTACGCAAATTTTTACTCGGAAGTGCTTCCGGTTCTGAAGCAATACAAAGCGACGGCAACAGCATTTGTAGTCACCGGTTCGGTAGACAGCCGCGAACCAATGCCATTCGACCACTGGGCCAAAAGAAATCTCCAGCGGGTTGATTCCTCTACCTGGCGTCCATTGACATGGCGCGAGCTAGAGGACTGCGTGGCGTCTGGTCTCGTAACTGTCGGGGCGCATTCGCACCGTCATCTCCGCGGTAGCCAGTGCACGCCCGAACGGATTGCAGATGAGGCTGGACAATCACGTGACGTTTTGCGGAGCCGTCTTGGTGTGGCACACAGCATCCAGTACGCCTATCCCTACGGGAATACGAAGCTGGGCGATGTGTCGGCGGAATATATGAACGCCGTCAAAAATGCGGGATATCAGCTTGCAGTTACAACTGACCTGGGACTGGTTGACGACGAAGCTGATCCTTTCTGTCTGCCACGACTGGAAGCACATATGTTGGATTCGCCTCGCGTGATGAAAGCAAAGGTTATAGGCGCGCTGACTCCTTATCGCGTTACTGATCACTTCCGCGGCGTATACCGCGCATGACAAACAACAAAGAGCGAATACTTATCCTGGACGGACAAACGAGCCAGTCGCTGGCGTGTGTTCGCTCGCTGGGTCAAGCCGGGTACAAAGTGCTGGTTGCCAGTCACCAACGCTTTCCGCTCGGCGCATGGTCGCGTTACTGCGAAGGCAGTTACCGCCTTCCGGATCAGACTTTGAACTCTTTCGCTGCAATGCGTGATTGGGCGAAAGACAAGAGTGTACATATCGTCCTGCCACTCACCGAACGATCATGCTTGCTCGCGAACGCCGAACGCGGCGAGTGGGAGTCGGCTGGGACGATCGTGGGCTGTGGTCCTAATGAAATGCTGCATCCCGCATTTGACAAAGCACAGACCTTGAGCCGCGCGCAAGACGATGGCATCAGAATACCTTTCACTCGCCTTCCGACTTCGTTAGAAGATTGCACTGCAGCCGTGGGTGAAATCGGTTTTCCTTGCGTGGTTAAGCCTCGGTCGAGCAGCGGCTGGGACGGTTCATCATTTTCGTCAACGTCTAGCCCCGCCTACGTCTACTCCAGCGCTGGCCTGTCGCACTTCCTGGCGCAGCGTAGGGGCCTCGACTGGCCGCTCATCCAGGAGTTTGTTCCTGGCCAGGGTAAAGGCGTCTTCGCCTTGTGCGACCAAGGACGCGTGGTTGCTTTGTTTGCGCATGAGAGGTTGCGTGAAACACGTCCAACAGGCTCAGCAAGCAGTTTGCGTCGCTCAGTTCCGCTGGATCCACGGTTGCGCGATCCTGCCGTGCGCTTACTGCGCGAACTGAAGTGGCACGGTCCGGCGATGGTTGAATTTAAGGACGACGGTATTAATCCGCCTTGTCTGATGGAAATTAACGGAAGGTTTTGGGGTTCGCTTCAGCTGGCGATCGATGCGGGAGTCGATTTCCCCGGCCTCTGGGTGTCGCTGCTTAAAGGTAATGAAGTGGAATCCGTGACCGAATACAAGGAAGGACTTGTAGTGCGCTGGTTGCTGGGTGATATCAAACGCTTTGCCTGGATATTGAGAGGAACGCCAAAAGGATTTCCCGGCACTTATCCCACTATCCGAGAGGGAATTCAGGAGCTGCTTGGACCACAGCCGGAAGGAACTCGACTGGAAACCTGGCGCAGTTCTGATCCGTGGCCTGCCGTAGCGGAGTTGGCCGCAGTGATCAAAGCCTTCCCGGAATTTCTGAAACTGATGTGGTCGCGAATAGACATCTCGCAAAGAAAGCGAAGGCAAGTCGATCGGGCCGGCAATGAGACGCCTTATCTTGGAGAAGTACTATGAGCAAAGAGGTTCTGATTAGAGAAGCCACTGCGCAGGCAACCGACATCGATTATATGAACTCGATTCGTGTTTTGATGGTGACCTGCGAATGGCCGGCGCCAGGTGTGAACCTCACCGCCCACTTTATCAAGCGACAGGCAGATTTCCTGAAAGCCGCCGGGGTTGATGTGGACGTATTCCCGTTTAAAGGAGCGAAGAATCCACTCAACTACATGAAAGCCTGGTGGCTTCTGGGACGCAAGCTTAAACGCGAGCGCTACGATTTGATCCACGCTCAATTTGGCCAGAGCGGATTGCTCGCGCTAACCAGGCACTTGCCGCTGATCGTCACCTTCAGAGGTAGCGATCTCCTGGGCACAATAAGCGATCGAACGGGACGCCACCTGCGAGCCAGCATAATCCATAAACTTCTCAGTCGATTAGTTGCAGCACGCGCTAACGCGGTGATCGTAGTTTCTGAACACCTTAAGAGCCAGCTTCACGGCTCTATTGAAGCACACGTAATACCATCTGGGATCGATTTCGACTTCTTCCGCCGAACTGCCAGGCACGTAGCCCGCCAGCGGCTCAGTTTACCGCGCGACGAAAAGCTGGTTCTTTTTGTCGGTCGTCCAACTCAGGCGCGAAAGAGGTGTTATCTGGCAAAGCAGGCTGTGGAGTTATTGAACCAGACGATGCCTGCGAAATTGGTAGTGGCGTGGAGAGTTCCCCACACAGACATTCCACTCTACATGAGCGCCTGCGACGCGCTGGTGTTTACCTCGATGCAAGAGGGGTCACCGAATGTCGTGAAGGAAGCGTTGGCTTGTGACCTGCCGGTTGTGTCGGTGCCCGTTGGAGATGTGGCTTCGCGCATTGGGAACATTGAGGGCTGTGAACTTTGTGAGGATGAGAATCCAAAGACAATAGCTGCGGCACTCGAACGGGTCCTGAGACGGGAAGGACGCATCGCGGGTCGCGAGGCCGTAAAAACTCTCGACGAGAACGTCACTACGGAAAGAGTATTGAACCTTTACAAATCAGTACTGGCGGGCAGGACCATGCCTGCAGCCGTGCGGACGATGCAGCGAGCACCCGCAGACAGATAAGAGTGTCGTGTGGGTGTTTGAAGATCTCAGTAGCACCGCACTTGTTTAGGGCCAACGCGCCATTCGAACCACCTGGTTAAGCCGGGTACTAATGAAATTGGAGAATTTATCGTTTCAGCCTCTTCCGGTTTGAGACAGTTCTAGTTTCGCAATCATTAGTAGACAGCAAACGGGCTAGGGAGCGCTGGCGGGCGCTCCCTAGCCTTTTACATCAACCTCCAACCTTTTCACGGGGAAGAACGTCAATGCAGCCAAAGCGTATCACAGTTCAAAAGGCTCTAAACCAGCGCCAGGAAGCGAACTATAACCAGAGCACAGCCAAACTCAGCGCCGTACCACCAGCCTTCCATGAGGCAACGACGGGGGTTTCCCCGCGCAATTTTGTCGCGGAAGACTTTGCGCCGGAAGAGTTTGGTTCAAGAGACTTTTCACCAATGGACTACGCTCTTCCTGATTTCGTAGATCCGCGCGTTTTTCGGCTGATCGCTGCAAGGGCAGCTAATGGTGAGGCATCGCCTCGCGCACGGTCGCTCTACGATCTCAGCAAGCGCGGCCTGGACATAAGCCTCTCTTTCTTTCTACTTCTATTGGCAAGCCCGCTGGTGATGCTGATCGCCATACTGGTCAAGGCTACCAGCAGAGGACCGGTCTTCTTCTCTCACCGGCGTTTGGGCCACAAGGGCAAGGAATTTGACTGCCTGAAGTTTCGCACCATGAGTGCGGACGCTGAAGAACGGCTAAAGCAGGATCCGCAACTGCGCCGGCGGTTTGAAGAAAAGTTTAAGCTTGAAGACGACCCACGCATCACACCGCTTGGGGCTTTGTTACGACGCACCAGCCTTGACGAACTACCCCAGTTCTTCCACGTGTTGCGCGGAGAGATGAGCCTCGTCGGCCCGCGGCCGATCGTCGAAAATGAACTGGGTAAGTATTCGATTTATGCAAACAAGCTGTTAAGCGTGAAGCCGGGATTGAGTGGGCTCTGGCAAGTGTGCGGACGCAGCCACACCACCTATCCACAGCGAGTGATGATGGACATGCACTATATCGATCATCGTTGTCTCTCGTTAGACGTACAGCTGTTGTTGCTCACCGCGTCGGCTGTTATCAGAAAGAGCGGCGCCTGGTAGGTTCTTGTAACGCAAACTGTTAGTTTGGCTGTGTCAAAACTCCGGGTCTCAGCGCCAAAGGCGCGAAATGTAACAGCCCAGGGCAACGCCCTGGGTGAGCGTCCATGATCTTTGGAAGCGCTGAAGGCGCGAAATAGGAACTGTCGACCGAAAATAGTGGGGGTTTGCGCTGCTTCAAACATCATTTCGCGCCTTCAGCGCTGGAACCTGTAATTTTCACACACTCTCTACCGCGCTCGGTTCTGTAATGGGTCCGCTCAGAATTTAAGTCGAGCAGCGATGAGCGCACCACCATCCCACTGCTCCAAACTGAACCAGTACCAATCGGCCCTGGCTGCTAGCAAATAGTTGAACTGCCTCTCATTCGAACAAGGATCCGGCACGACAAGGGGATAAGTATGCGCATACTTTTTGTAACTCAGATCTTCCCACCCGAAATGGGTGCATTGCCAAATCGCCTTTACCCCTTGGTTCGGCAACTGGTTGCAAAAGGGCATGACGTCTCTGTGGCGACCGGAATGCCGAATTACCCGCGCGGCGTTGTCTTTCCCGAGTATCAAGGGAAGCGTTCACTGCGCGAAGAAGTGAATGGATACACCATCTTCCGCAGGGCCTACTACACTGCGCCTCGCAACCAATCGAAGTGGTCGCAACTGCGAAACTATTTGAGTTTCATTCCAGCGGTACTGCGGGGCGGGCTGCGCTCAGGCAAATTGGACATTGTCTTTGTGACTTCACCGCCGCTCTTCAGCGTCATTCCCGCGATTCTGTTGGCTAAACTACGGCGCGCCAAATTGGTTTTGGATGTGCGGGATCTGTGGCCCGATGAGTTGATCACTTATGGGGGTTTTCGCGAGGGCTCGCTGCCTGTGCGCGTCACGCGAGTGATCGAGCGCTGGGCCTATCGCAACGCCGACTGTGTTGCTGCCACAACACAGTCAATCATTGACGCCATTGTAGAGCGCGGTGTTCCTCCGGAAAAGACATTCCTGTTGCCGAACGGAGCCGATCTCGAACTGTTTAATCCCCTTCCCCGCAAAAACGCGATTGCCGATGAATATTCCTTCGGCGATCGGTTCGTCGTGATGTATTCGGGATTGTTCGGTATCAAACACAGTCTCGAAGTTCTTTTGGAGGCGGCAGCAATCCTGCGGGACTACAAAGACATTGCGTTCTTTCTGCTGGGCAATGGCGCACGCAAAGACGCGCTGATCAAGCAGGCCCGCGACATGGGCCTGGACAACGTTATCTTTGGCGATGAACGAAGCGTGGCCGACGTTCCGTCTTTGCTTGCGAGAGCCGACGTGTGTTTCGCCGCTGTCCGGCCGGAGCCATATCCGAAGAAGGTCATATCTGTGAAGGTGTTTGAATACATGGCTTGTGAGAAGCCGGTGGTAGGCGCGTTGAGCGGCGAGAGTGCACGTATTTTGGAAGAGTCGGGCGGAGGGATCGTGGTGCCTCCTGGCGATGCAAGGGCAATTGCCGAAACAGTCCTTAGTCTTTATCGCGATCCAACTCGACGGCTAGCCCTTGGGAAGGCAGGGCGGCGCTACGTTGACGAACATTATTCCCGCTCGGTCTGGGCGATGCGACTCGAGCGACGGCTGAAAGAAGCTTATTGGAGTGGCTCGCGAGACAGGCGAACTGTGCCGCGCCGGCCAGTTTACGATGCCCAACCGGCGACCTGAATATGCGACTAGCCGTTTTCACCAGCAAATACCCAGCCCGCGTAGCAACGTTCTTTGAGCGTGATATGCGCGCGCTCCTGGACGCAGGTATCGATATAGACGTATTCCCAATCTATCCACTGGATCCAAGCATGTGGCAATACTCACTCGATACTCTCAACGAACAGGTGCTTTCCAGGGAAAAGATTCATCATCTCAGTCTGGCACAGAGTCTGTGGAGGGCCAGGCCATACCCGGCGAGAAAGCTTGGAACTTATCTGCGAGATGCAGCAGCCACAGGAGCGTCTGCGGCCCGCTATGGAGTCGGTTCGCTGGCAAAGACTACATACGTCTTGCCGAAGGCCTGGGCCTGGGCGCAGCAACATGGCGCCGATTACGATTACGTTCTGGCTTATTGGGGAAATTATGCTGCAACTTGCGCGTATGCGTTTCATCGGCTAATTGAGCGACCAATTCCCTTCTCCATCTGGCTTCACGCGGGGGCCGATCTTTACGACACTCCTGTTTACCTGCGCCAGAAACTTCTTTACGCGGATCAAATTGTGACTTGCTGCGACTTTAACCGCACATTCCTGGCTGAGCACTATGCAGACATCTTCCCCTCCATCTCAGACAAGATAAACGTGTGTTACCACGGTTTGGATTTTGCCACTTTCCCGTATCAGCCCGATGGTCGCCAATCTCGAAAGATCTTGGCCGTAGGCCGGCTTTCGAGGGAGAAGGGCTTTAACTATTTGCTGCAGGCCGCCCATGCACTCATGCGCCGGGGGATAGATGTTGAGGTCGAGGTCATCGGTGATGGTGAGGAAGCAGGATCATTAAAAACCCTGGCAGATAAGTTGGGTATCGTTGACAGAGTACGATTTCGAGGCTGGCTTAAGTTTGGCGCAGTGCAGGCCGCGATGCGCGAAGCCACAATACTGGTTCATCCGTCTGCTGGACTTGGTGATGGTTTACCAAATGTTATTCGAGAGGCGATGGCACTGGGAACGCCGGTGATCGCTTCACGCGTGGCCGGTATCCACGAAGCACTCGATGACGGCAGGTGTGGTTTGCTGGTACCACCCCGAGACATCACCGCTCTGAGCGGTGCTATCGAAACTTTACTATCAAACTCCACGCTGCGGCGATCCTTTGCAGATGCGGCGCGCAAACGCGCCGAGGAAAAGTTTGACATGTGGAAGAACGGCAGAAGCCTGGCCGGGCTTCTGCGCGCCACCAAACGCAGGACGTCATCTGCCAATGGAGCTTCGACGAAAGAAATGCTCAGAAACGGGGTTCCGACTCAGGAACTTTGCTGAGTGCCGGCGATTACTTATTAGCCTTAGCTGAAGCACGGACCGCATGAGCGACGCGTTACTAAACATTTACCACTGCCTGCCGAGATGGATGCGATCGGGCGCCGCGAGCCTGCATGGCCTTCACCTCCGTTCCTGGCGGTTCGGGCCAGAGACGCCGCGTCTCGTTCGAGAAGTGCTGGAGCGCGACCACTGGGACTCAGCTCAGTGGCAGCGCTGGCAGCAAGAGCGGCTGGCTCACGTACTTCATCGAGCAGCGACGCGCGTTCCTTACTATCGAGAGCAGTGGGCCGAGCGACGCCGGCGGGGTGACTCATCAAGCTGGGAGTATCTGGAGAACTGGCCAGTGCTGGAGAAAGAAGCAGTCAGGAACCAACCACGTGCATTCGTCGCTGACGACTGCGACACCAGACGAATGTTTTACGCGCACACCAGCGGCACTACAGGCACACCGGTAGATTTGTGGAGAAGCCGCGCAACCATGCGAGCGCTGTATGCATTGTCGTTGGCTCGAACCAGAGGTTGGCATGGAATAGAAAAGCAAGATTGCTGGGCCAAGTTAGGCGGACAGGTTGTGACCCTCGGCAGTCAGCGTCAGCCGCCATTCTGGGTATGGAATGCAGCGCTCGACCAGTTGTACATGTCGACCTATCATCTCGCCCCCGACCTGATCAGCCATTATCTTGACGCGCTGGTACAGTATCGAATCGCGTATCTGTCTGGATATACTTCTTCGGTGTTCGCTTTAGCGCAAGAAATGCTGCGTCTCAACAGACGAGACATCAAATTGAAAGTTGTCATTACCGAAGCTGAGCCTCTCTTTGAACATCATCGACGCGTGATAGCTGAAGCGTTTCAGTGTCCGGTACGCGAAACCTACGGCATGGGTGAGATTGTCACAGCAGCCAGCGAATGCCCCTCGGGCACCCTGCACCAATGGCCGGAAATTGGGTGGGTCGAAACCCTTGAAGAGAATCTGCCGGTAGCAAATGGTGAATTTGGCGAATTCGTTTGCACCAGTTTGCTTAATCCCGATATGCCTCTGATTCGCTACCGCGTGGGCGACCGCGGAAGAGTGGCAGCGTATCAATCCTGCGCGTGTGGCCGAACGCTCCCGCAAGTCAGTGTTGTGGAAGCCGGAAGTTACGACCTTTTGATAACGCCGGACGGCCGGCGCATTTTTGGCTTGGAAGATGTCTTCTTTAAGACGCCGATACGGCAAGCTCAGATCGTCCAGGAGAAGTTGGACCTCATACGAGCACGCTACGTACCTGCACCTGAATTTACTCAAGAGTCTGCTCGCTCAATCGTGAAAGCGGTGCAGGCACGAATGGAGGGCGTGGAAGTAATTCTCGAGTCGGTCGGAGAAATCCCTCGTTCAGCAAACGGCAAGTTCTGGGTTCAAGTCTGCAACGTGCCCGCGGCCGAAATTGAGTCCGCGCTGAAACTCAGCCGCGATGCTGCGGGCGGGAGCAACGCGCAATAGTTCTGTCTCAGACATGGCCATTAAGAGAGATCGCATGAGAAATTCAAAGCTGGCCATTCTCACCATCCTTGCATTACCGCTGCCGGTGTTTGCGGCGCTCATTAGCATCCACTGTCACACCTCGGGACTGACGACTGAAAGACCTAATAATGAAGATGCCGTTGCCGTCAACGAGCAGATCATTCAAGGACGTGCTAATGCGGCAGCAGCCGGCGGCCAAACCATTACGAGCTTCATCATCAGTCCTGCCACAGTTGTAGGTGGCAGATCATCAGCAGGAATTGTGTCTCTGCGTTATGCTGCACCCGCCGGGGGGCTCGTAATTTCCCTGAAGAATAGCGACCCATCGGGTGCCAGTATTCCTGAGCGCGTCACAGTTTCACAGGGCAAGGACAGCGCTCATTTTCCAATTACAACTAAGCCAGTTAAATCGCATGTCTCGCTAAGCCTTTCGGCGACCTGCCAGAGCGCAACGGCGACAAATGCACTAACTCTTTTACCTCCCGAGAAGAGCCGCTGGTATGTCACGCCTGCCGGAAATCCGAAAGGTCAGGGAACGCAGACTTCCCCATGGGACCTTGCTACGGCACTGGCACATGGACCAAGCGGCACTGAAGTCAAGCCAGGGGATACCATCTGGTTGCGGGCCGGGCGCTACATCGGAACTTTTGTCAGCACAATGCAGGGCAAAGAGAACGCACCCATAATTGTCCGCGCATACCCCGGAGAACGTGTGATCTTTGATAAGGCCTCGGTAGCGGAGTCAAAGCAACCCGCTCTGAAAGTGAAGGGGTCATGGGTTTGGTTCTGGGGAATAGAGGTAATGAATTCAAATCCGGATCGCCGCCGCAACAGTCCCTACAGCGGCGCGGACGAACCTTGGCGCGGATCGGGAGCGGACGTTTATGCCCCCCACGTGAAATTCATCAACATGATTTTTCACGACAATGGACACGGCATCTGGGACAAACAGGACATGACTGAAGTTCACGGATGTCTCTTCTTCTATAACGGCAACAACAAGCGCGAGCACTCGCTTTATATCGGTAATGCATCCGGCACCAAGTACATCACTGACAACATTCTATTTGCGCAGGGTGGCTACGGTATTTTGGCTCATTCCAACTCTGCTTCCAGCTCACAGAAGGGCCTGCACCTGGAAGGTAACATAGTTTTCAACAATGGCATTCTTACGAACGACGATCAAAAGACCGGGAATCTTCAGGTAGGGGGCGTCCGCGGCGTGCCCGCCGAACGCATCGTCCTAAAAAATAACTACATCTACAATCCGGCCACCAATGCTAATAACAAAAACAACGGTATTCGTCTGGGTTACGAAGACACTGGCAACAGGGACGTGAAGTTGCTCGACAATTACATCGTCAGCAAATCCCCTCTTCTGCTGTGGTGGTGGCAAAGCGTGGACTTTCAAGGCAACACGATCGTCTCGGATGATGAAAGCATGGAATTGAAAATGCCCGACGGCATCACCGTCTCAAGCTATCGCTGGGATTTCAATTCATATTTCTCCGAAAGACGCGAACCTGTTTTCGCAAATGGGGCTGGTATGTTCGGCTTCTCCAGCTGGCGACAAATGACCGGTCTCGATGGTCACAGTCAAGCCCCGGGCGCTCGCCGGCCCACGGGCGCTCAGATTTTTGTCCGTCCTAACAGCTACGAAGCGGGGCGTGCGAACATCGTTGTTTATAACTGGGAATTGCGAGATCAGGTTGTCGTTGATGTTAGCTCGGTGCTGACTATGGGGACGAATTTCGAAATACGTGATGCACAGAACTACTTCGGTAAACCTCTGGCCCGCGGCACATACAAAGGCGAGCCCATTCTCTTGCCGATGAAGTTGTCTGAAATGCCATTACCCGTCGGAAATGTCGAACGCCGGCCACGGCACACAGCGCCGGAATTTGGGGTATTTGTGCTGCAGACCTCACCCGGCAAATGAGCCTTTTAACGAAGAGTTTTCGGTCGTTTCCTTGATGATTTTCCTGGAAGTAAGGCGCTATTCCTTCTTTCTCTCGATCATACAGTTCCACCGAAGTGCCATTCCCAAGTTCAAGCAGTATTACTCTGACTGGGAACAGGAACGAAAGTAACCGGAAGGCTTGTTTTCAGTTGTACCGCCTTTGGGTATTACGTATTCCGCGCCTGGGTTAGTTTACCCGCCCCAGAGAGAACACTTATGAAAATCTCGATTCCGGCGTTTATTAAATTCCTGTCACTTGGCTTGGTTGTGGGTGCAATGTTCACTTTGGGCCAGAATGTTGCGCGAGCGGACGAGGTCTTGTTTAGCGGTTTTACTAACGGCTGCTTCGCCACCCCGGCAACACCTTGCCAGCCTCCCCATTCTTCGGCGCCTCAGTCGGCAACCCTTCTTGGCCTGACGTATCAGAACAGCCAGTTTAGAGGTGTCACGGCCAACGGGTTTCTGGCCTTCGGCGGTAATCCGTTGCCGCCGCCGGCACAAAACAACAATAACTTCGGCGCTTTCTTCCTCGACCCAACCTTTGCGGCTACCTACGACGGCAATGATTTCAGACTTCGAATAACATTCACCGCACCTGAGGGAATACCTGATGCCTCGCGCGTCTTTGCCGCCGACCTCATCGGTACAGTTAGATCGGACGAGAGCGGAGGCGTCAGAATCGACTTCAGCGAAGCTATCAACCAGCAGGGCATCCTTTTCACTTTTAACGATCTTAATTGCGAACCGAACCCCTTTCCCGGCACCGCTCCACCGGGACAGCAGGTAACGTGTGGCAATGGATCTTTCCGAATCAGAGTCAACGACCTGTCAATTAACCCCGGCCAAACGGCGTCGCTGACGGGTGACATCTTCGCAGCTCAACAGACAGCTATTCCCGAACCTGCGACTCTGCTCCTCCTTGGAAGTGGACTCTCCGGCCTCGCGGCCTGGCGCCGGCGGCGACGCAAGAATCAATCAGACGCGTAACAAGTTCGTTTATTACATCTTCGGAACGGTTATGGCCCCTCGAGAGTTAAGCTTTCGAGGGGCCATTGCTATTTCACCTGCACGAAATCGAGAATTGGCTCGTAGCACGGGCGTCAGGTGATTCAGAAACAGGAGTGCCGAAGGTGCGATAGATCTTGCTGGTCACCAACAGGTGCCGGCCCTTTGGGCCTCTCTCTCTCTCCATTTACTCGTGTGGACCACGCCCTCACGGGCGTGGCTACTAACTGACGGCCCCTTCGGGCCTAATTTGGTTACGGCTGTCGAACGCAGGGGAAGATTTCAAAGTGGACGCTACGGTCAATTGAGTAGTGGGTCAGTTTGGCTGCGAGTGTCCGATAAACTTTAGTTTGTCGCGTCGCCACGACAAGCTAAAGCTTATCGGACATCAAACTGACCCACCACGGTCAATTGAACCAGATAGCTAATAAGAGTATTTGAATATTACTATTAATCATAACTAAAACATGACGACGCCATCTCAAACATCATTAGCCGTGGCATCAACCACGGACATACGAGCGTGTTTCCCCGCGCTCGAGCGTGTTCACAATCAACACCCAGTTGCCTATTTCGACGGACCAGGCGGGACGCAGGTTCCTTGCCAGGTGGTTGAGGCGATGGCCGACTATCTTTACAACCACAATGCAAACACGCATTGGGCCTACCCCACGAGCGAAGAAACTGACGCCGCGATTGAGAATGCCAGGCAAGCGTGTGCCGACTTTTTGAATGCCTCTGCGAAAGAGATCGCTTTCGGCGCAAACATGACAACGCTTACTTTCCACGTCGCAAGAGCGCTGGGAGCCCAATATGGCAGCGGTGATGAAATTGTGGTCACCGAACTGGATCACCACGCCAACGTTGCGCCATGGCACCACCTCGCGGTCGAACGCGGGGTTCGAGTAAAAACCGCGAAGATGGTCCCCGAGACAGGCGAGTTAGACTGGGAAAGTTTTGAGCAGTCGGTCACTAAACGAACAAAGCTGGTCGCGATCGGCGCAGCTTCAAACGCATTGGGAACAATTAACGATGTAGCTCGCGCGATCCGAATGGCCCGCGCTGTAGGCGCTCTGGTATTCGTGGATGCTGTCCATTACGTGCCTCACGCGCTCATGGACGTTCGCGCGCTCGACTGCGACTTTCTCAGCATGTCCGCCTACAAATTTTATGGGCCACACGCTGGCGTACTGTTTGGTAAGCTCGAATTGCTCGAATCAATAAACTTTCCCAAGCTCATTCCCGCGCCTGACTCGGCACCGGAAAATGTCGAGACCGGGACCCAGAATCAGGAAGGCATGGTAGGCACAGGATCCGCCATCGAGTTCCTGGCGTCGCTTTCAGTCGGCAGCTCGAGGCGTCTTCGGTTGGCTACGGTGTATGACGAATTACATGCGCGAAGCTCGCGGCTAAATGAAACACTGTGGGCTGGACTCGCCTCGATCGAAGGCGTTCGCCTCTATGGACCACCGCCGGACATACCAAGAACCCCCACCTTGTCGTTCACGATGGACGGGACAGCTTCGAGTGACGTTGCCCGCAAACTTGCCACACGAGGGTTGTTCCTTTCTCACGGTGACTTCTACGCGGCAACTGTTGTCGAACGTCTCGGACTGGGCTCGGAAGGGTTGGTACGCGCCGGATGCGCGTGTTATACGACCTCCGATGAGGTCGATCGATTAATCGAAGGCGTTAACGAGATTGCTTCGGTGTAGTCCAAAGTCCAACGTCCAAATGTCCAAAGTCAAGAAGGGCAATCGAGACATTGGACTTTGGACTATGTTCTTACTGCGTTGAGGAAGTCCGCCAGCATTCCATAAGCGGTACTTTGCAGATTGGGTCGATGAGAAGTAATGGTCAGGCCCGGCATCATATCGAGCTCAAAATGAATCGCCAGCGACGTGCCCCTAACGTTACCAAGCGGATCGCTGGCTGCAATTTGCTCTGGTCGCACAGTGGCAATAAGTTTTCCGTTGTCCGCTTGTTTTGCACGCGCTATGAGTTTGAATGGTTTTCCCTCAGCCTTCCCGGACTGCACCTTCTTCGGGCTAAGATTGCGAATTCCTTCCCTGCTTACCTCCTCTGGTTTTAACGGAATGTTCATGAGCACGCTCGCAAGCGCACACACTTTGACGGTCGCATCCCAACCGTCTATGTCATGACCTGAATCTGTTTCCGTCACGCCGAGTTCTTTCGCCGTTTTCAATCCTTCTTCAAACGAGCGTCCCGCCTCCATCGTTTCAATGATCACATTAGTGGTTGAGCTAAACACTCCGCTGAAGCCGCGCAGCTTAACACCAGGCAAACTCTCGCGAAAAAGCGAAAACACTGGCGCACTATCAAGCACTGCCGACTCAAAAAGGAAACGCTTGCCCTTTGATTGTGCCAGGTCAGCGAGGTCGTGATAGCCGTGAACGAGCACACCCTTGTTTGCGGTGATTGCGTGTGCGCCAGACTGCAAGACCGCGATTAGATAATCGATTGCCGGTTGCCCTGATTCTGGATTAAGTGAAGTCGTCTCAAAAACGGCGTCAGCCTGCGCCTTCTTCAGCCAATCGCCAATGCTATTCGAAGACGCGTGGCCGTCTTGAAGCGAAGGATTTGAGAGTAACGCAGGAACATCAAAGCCACCGACCCCCTGCGTCCCTTCTGATTTCGCTAACCAACCGATCCGCCGGCTGGCAACTCCGGTGATTCGATACTCGATTCCGTAGAGTTTTCTTAGCTCCGCTGACTTCGTTATTAGAAGTCGGGCCAGCGTCCGCCCAACATTACCGAAACCGAGAAAACAAAGGTTGTATTGTTTCATTCGTCTTTGCGATCCTGCACAACGTATTATAATAAGTACTACGCTAATCGACAGGATTTACAAGAAGGATTCTACCGACGGTGTATACGACAAGATTGAAAGTCTCTAAGGTTGGGAAGGCGGGCTTGCCCCCGCTCTTCTTGTTCAAACGGCGAGCGCCTCAGCTACATAACGCAACAGTAAAAATCTCTAGGGTCAGGAAGGCGGGCTTGCCCCCCGCACCCCGGCCGCCGCCTCAATTAAAAAGTGTCCAGCAACTTCGATGCTCTGCTCTTGAAGTTTATCGTGTAAATCCTGTTAATCCGTCAAACCCAATTCATGAAACAATATCACGATCTTCTTAAATCAATTCTCGCAAATGGCAGCGAACATCATGACCGCACCGGCGTCGGTACCGTCTCGCACTTCGGTTATCAAACGCGGTTTGATCTACGTGAAGGTTTTCCGATTGTAACAACGAAAAGAATTCCCTTTCGCTGGGTTGCTGAAGAACTATTTTGGTTTCTGTCCGGCGACACAAATGAAGCGAATCTGCGTGCCAGGGGAGTTGATATCTGGGCCGAGTGGGCTGACGAGGAACATACTCGTCGTTTCAGACGCGCCCCCGGCGACCTGGGCCCGGTGTACGGTTATCTCTGGCGTTCTTTCGGCGGTGACTATCCAGAGCGTAATGGAGTGGATCAAATCACGAATCTCATTGATGAGATTGGGCGCAACCCAAATTCGAGACGATTGATCGTGACGGGTTGGGATCCGCGGCAGGCAGAGAATGTCGATTTGCCTCCATGCCATACCCTTTTTCAGTTCAAAGTCGAGGGCGCTCGGCTCTTGCATTGCCAGCTTTACCAGCGTTCGGCGGACGCCTTTCTTGGCGTGCCATTTAATATAAGCTCCTACGCGTTGCTGATACACATGGTGGCTCACGTTTGCGGTCTTGAGGTTGGTGAGTTTATTTACACGCTCGGCGATTATCACATTTATAAGAACCACGTTGAGCAGGTGGAAGAGCTACTCGGCCGCGAACCCTTTCCTTTGCCAAAACTGGAAATTGTGGATGATGACCAACGACTGCGTGGCCTTGAGGGCTTGCTTGCAATGAGATACGAACATCTCAGGCTGGCCGGTTACCAATCACACAGAAAAATCGCGGCCGCAGTAGCCGTGTAGAAACAGCATCTCCTCAAGAAAGCGAAACCGTTTAGAGAGAGCGGACTTGTCCGCCCGGACGTTGACCAGACTGACCCGTAAACGCCTGGCACAAGTGCCATTTCTAAACTGAATTTAGGAACCACTATGATCATCGGAATCGTCGCAGTGGACCGAAATGGTGCTATTGGCAAGGGCGGAAAACTGCCGTGGCATTACTCTGCCGACATGAAGTTTTTCAAGCAGACCACAATGGGAAATGCTTGCGTGATGGGCCATAAGACGTGGCAAACTCTGAAAAACCCTCTGCCCCATCGTCTCAATATCGTTTTGAGCCGGCAGGCCAAGATCACGGCACAAGACTCCGTGCGTGTCCTCCGCGACGTCGAGTCAGTTCTTTCGATAGCGAAGGACTTGAAATGCGATCTCTTCGTGATGGGCGGTGAGCAGGTCTATCGTTCCTTCCTCCCATACATTGAGAAGTGGAT
>JBHEMV010000035.1:0-32051 GCA_046262375.1 Pyrinomonadaceae bacterium | reverse complement strand
GAATAGAAGACATAAGGGTCTTGGGTCTTAGGCCTTGGGCCTTTGATTTGGCTAAGACCAAAAACCAAAGACCAAAGGCCAACGAAGAATGTTGAATGAAAAAATAAGAATCCGGCTGAAAGCTTATGATCACCGCGTGCTGGATCAATCCACCGCGGAGATTGTGGAAACAGCGAAGCGAACGGGCGCACGCGTAGCCGGGCCAATACCTTTGCCAACGGTGAAGAATAAATGGACCGTGCTTCGCTCGCCTCACGTGGACAAGAAGTCGCGTGAACAGTTTGAGATTAGAACGCATAAACGCTTGATGGACATTCTCGACCCGACGCCCCAGACGGTTGATGCGCTGATGAAGCTCGATCTCCCTGCTGGCGTTGACGTTGAAATCAAGGCATTCGGCCGGCAGTAGAGCGAAATGATGAATTATGAATGATGAATGCGGAACGGGGATCCACAGAAAGTTCATCGATCATCGTTCCGAGTTCATAGTTAAGGTTAACCCATGATCAACGGAATCATCGGAAGAAAAATCGGCATGACGCAGATCTTTGCGGCGGACGGCATGGTTACGCCGGTAACTGTAATTAAAGCCGGGCCGTGCGTCGTCGTCCAAAAGAAGTCTTCGGCGGGAGCTGATGGCTACGACGCCGTGCAGCTTGGCCTGGTTGATGAGAAACCGCCGAAACTGAAGAACGTAACGAAGCCAATGCGCGGCCACTTCGAGAAAACCGGTGGCGGGATTCCGCCAACCCGAGTTCTCAAAGAGTTTCGTTTGGATGAATCTTCAAGCGAGATGAACGTTGGCGACAAGATTCTTGTCGATCAGTTTGCCGACGGCGACGTGGTGGATGTAGTTGGTAAATCGAAGGGGCGCGGTTTCGCCGGCACTATAAAGCGTCACCATTTTAATCGTGGACCAGAATCGCACGGCTCAATGAATGTGAGAGCGCCTGGTTCGATTGGCGCCTCAGCATATCCTTCGCGCGTTGTGAAGGGCATGCGGTCGTCAGGCCACATGGGCGACGCACGGATCACGGTCAAAGGGTTAACTGTTGCGAGAGTCGATCTGGAAAACAATCTCTTAATGATACGCGGGGCTGTTCCCGGTGCAAATGGAAGCGTTGTGGTAGTTCAAAAAGCTGCGAGGCAGCGGAAGACATAGTTTTCGGTTTTCAGTTTTCCACAGCCGAAAAATGAAAATTCAAAACTGAAAACGACGAACGGAGTGAGTCAATGCCTACCGTTAAGGTGCG
The DNA here is from genome assembly GCA_046262375.1 of Pyrinomonadaceae bacterium. GTDB lineage: Bacteria > Acidobacteriota > Blastocatellia > Pyrinomonadales > Pyrinomonadaceae > PSRF01. Next base: position 30,798 of record JBHEMV010000035.1, on the reverse strand, counting down.
CAACTTAAAAAATCAAGAAGTTGGCGAAGTCGAATTGTCCGACGCGGTATTTGGCGCGCCGTTCAATGAGGCGCTGATCCACGCGGCCGTCAGGAACTTCATGGCCAATGGTCGGCAGGGAACATCGGCCACCAAAACGCGTGGTGACGTTTCCGGCGCCGGCCGCAAGCTTTGGAAACAAAAAGGGACCGGCCGAGCCCGCATCGCATCACTTCGTTCACCACTCTGGAAAGGCGGCGGGAATGTGCATGGTCCGCAGCCTCGCGACTGGTCTTACAGTATGCCCAGGAAAATGCGCCAGGGAGCTTTACGTTCTGCGCTTTCTGAGCGCGTTCGTGAAGGCAAAGTAGTTTTGGTTGATGGTTGGACGCTCGACAAGCCGAAAACTAAAGACTTTGTGGCCTCGCTTAAAAAGTTGGGTCACGACGAGGGAAAGACTCTAATAGTCGATTCGTTGGACAACGAAAACCTCCTTCTTTCGACGCGAAATGTGAGAAGCACTAAAGTGGTCAACAGCTTCGCTTTGAACATTTATGACCTGCTCTACCACGAAAAACTGATTATTTCAGAGGCGGCGATTAAAGAGCTCGAGCAGCTTCTTGGTCCAAAGAAAGATGCCGCCAGCGCTGATGAGCCAACGCCGGAAGAGAAAGTCGAGGCAACGCCCGCAGGCTCAGGACCAGCAAAGCCAAAGCGTGCGCGAAAGCCGGCAGTGAAGATTGCGAAACCCGCCCCCAAACGTAAGGCCACGCCCAAACGTAAGAAGGAGGCGGCTTAAAAATGAGAACGGTTTGGGACATCATCAAGTCGCCGGTGATTACCGAAAAGGCCCTTGTTGCAAAGGAAGAGTCGCAGGACACGGGCCAGTTGTTGACCTTCCGAGTGGATCGGCGAGCAACAAAGCCTGAAATCAAGTCGGCAGTTGAGTCGATCTTTCAGGTGAAGGTGGACCACGTACGCACGATTAATTTCATGGGAAAGATGGCGCGTCGCGGGCGCTTTGAGGGACGCAAACCTTCGTGGAAGAAAGCATATGTCACGCTGAAGCAGGGCGAGAAACCTGTTGACTACGGGGAAAGCATTTAAAGGATGAGGGATGAAGGATGAGGGTTGAAACGAACAGTGTTCATCCTTCATCCTTCCGCCTTCCTCCTTAGAAAAAGTTATGGGAATTAAGAAGCTAACACCAACCTCTCCGGCGCGGCGGTATCAGACATATCTTACGCGAGACGAGTTAACCGCCGGCGCAGTGCCTGAGAAGGCGCTCCTTGAGCCGAAGAAGCGCATCTCCGGACGCAATAGCGATGGACGCATCACAGTGCGACGACGTGGCGGTGGTCATAAGCGCTTCTATCGCATCGTTGATTTCAAGCGCGACAAGGAAGGCGTGCCGGGCCGGATAACGCAGATTGAATACGATCCTAATCGCTCGGCGCATATTGCTCTTGTTACTTATCTCGATGGCGAGAAGCGGTACATCATCGCTCCCAGCGGGATTGAAGTTGGCAAGACAATCATGAGCGGCGCTGAAGCCGACATTTTGCCAGGCAACACCCTGCCGCTAATCAATATTCCCCTCGGTACGCAAATACACAACATCGAGTTGCGTCCCGGCAAGGGTGGACAGATGGCACGGTCGGCCGGCGCGTTTGCGCAGCTCGTGGCCAAAGAAGGCGATTACGCGCAGCTTCGCATGCCTTCGGGCGAAGTGCGACGCATTCCCCTTGTTTGTAAAGCGACGATTGGCCAGGTTGGCAACATTGAGCACGAAAACGTCTCATTTGGTAAGGCCGGAAGATCTCGTTGGAAAGGAATTCGCCCGCACGTGCGCGGAGTGGCGATGAATCCGGTGGACCACCCACATGGCGGTGGTGAAGGAAAAACATCGGGCGGGCGTAACCCGGTTACGCCGTGGGGCCAGCCAACCCGCGGTTATAAGACGAGAAGTAATAAACGAACGCAGAAAATGATTCTGCGCGATCGCAGAACGAAATAACAGCATTGTCGATTGCCAATTGCCAATTGCCGATTTGAGGAAAGAGCAATTGGAAATCGGAAATCGAAAATTGGCAATGGAGAGCTATGGCACGTTCAGTTAAAAAGGGACCGTTTATCGACGGCAGCATTCAACGAGCTGTTGAGCGCGTGCGCGCCGGCGGCAATCGGCCTCCGGTGATCAAAACATGGTCGCGGCGTTCAACGATTACGCCAGACATGGTTGGCCTTACTTTTGGCGTACACAACGGCAAACGGCACCTGCCGATCTACGTTACGGAAAACATGGTAGGCCACAAGTTGGGTGAGTTCGCCCCTACGCGAACGTTCAAAGGGCACTCGGGCACCAAGGTTGAGAAGGCCACGAAGCTTGCTCCAGCGGCGGCGCCGCCGCCAGCGCCTGCGAAATAAGACCGAGTAGTCAACAGGAAGTCGTAAATAGATAGCATCACGATCACGAGGTTTCGAATGGAAGCGATAGCAAGTGCAAAATATCTTCGAGGGTCTCCGCGGAAGGCGCGACTCGTTGTGGATATGATTCGCGGCAAAGACGTCAACCGGGCTTTGGCCATTTTGCGCTATTCATCCAAGCGTGCTTCGAATTTGATCGAGAAGTGCATGCGTTCGGCGATTGCCAATGCTAACGAAGCGGCGGAAAAAGCAAACGTCGCAATTGACCCGGACGATCTATGGGTAAAAACCGCATTCGTCGATCGTGGGCCCACTAAGAATCGACGTCGTGTGCGCCCAGCCCCGCAGGGACGGGCTTATCGCGAGCAGCGCCATTTTTGTCATGTAACCATTCTGCTTTCCAACGATGCGCGCCCAGAGACCACCAAAGGCAGAGGTAATGGCAAACGCGGAACAGTTACCGATGTGAAGCCAGCCAAGCTGGCGGAAAGCAAGGATCGGAAGCGTGGTGGGGCAGCTGCAGCGCCCCGGGCAAAGCGCGTGGTGCCGAAGGCTCAGGCTGGTGAAAAGTCAGCTGGCGCGAAATCGAAAGAAGGGTCGAGGTCTACGGCAGAGGGCGAGAAGAAAGTGACCAAGCGCGCCTCTAAAAAGAAGACGAAGGCAGACGAGTAAGAGAGATCTCAGATTTGGGATCTGAAATTTGAGATCTCAAATTTACATTAGGAATTTCAATTTCAAACCTGGACCGGACGCAGGTTCAAGTCTCAGGATTTCGCTGGACTGAAACAGTACCGATTTCCGATAAGATTTGAAATTTGAGATCTCAAATTTGAAATTTGAAATCGGAGACTTGAAAGCAAAGAACTGGAGAAGATTTTGGGTCAAAAAGTTCATCCCTACGGATTCCGCCTTGGATATAACAAGGATTGGCACTCGCATTGGTTTGCGAAGAAGCAATACGGCGAGTTCTTGTTGGAGGATCTCAGGCTCAAGCGCGATCTGAAACAACGGTTCGCCGGCGCGGGCGTTTCGCACGTCGACATTGAGCGCGCCGCAAACAGGCTGAAAATTATTATCTACACCTCGCGCCCCGGGATCATCATTGGGCGAAAAGGCGCAGAGATCGACAAGCTGAAGACTGATCTTTCAGCCAAAACGGGACGTGAAGTTTTGGTTTCGATTCAGGAAATTCATAAACCCGAATTGAACGCGCAGTTGCAGGCAGAAAAAATTGCGGCGCAGCTGGAGAAGCGAATTGCCTTTCGCCGCGCCATGCGCAAAGCCGTTGAAGAGTCGCTGCGATTTGGAGCGCAGGGAATCAAGGTGAAGGTTAGCGGACGTTTGAACGGCGCTGAAATTGCCCGCAGCGAGTGGCATTTGCAAGGGCAGCTTCCACTGCACACGCTTCGAGCCGACATCGATTACGGTTTGGCTGAAGCACGAACAACGTTTGGCCAGATTGGCGTTAAAGTGTGGATCTATCGTGGTGAGATACTCGACGCCAAAGCGGCCATGGCTCGCGGTACTGGATCGGATCCAATTAACGAAACACGAATGGGTGAGCGCGAGCGGCGACCGCGAACTCGTCGTGAGCGCGAAGGCGGATCTGACGGCAGGCGACCGCGCGGGGAAAACCCCTAAGATTGCCGATTGGAAAAGGTGGGAAATTGAAAATCGGAAATGAGTGAAACGCTATGTTGATGCCGAAGAAAGTTAAGCACCGGAAGCAGATGCGCGGACGCATGACTGGGGTCGCCACTCGTGGCAGCGAGATCAGCTTCGGTGAATATGGGCTCAAGTGTTTGGAGCCGGCGTGGATCACGGATCGCCAGATTGAGGCTGCGCGTATTGCCATGACCCGTCATATCAAGCGCGGCGGCAAAATCTGGATTCGGATGTTTCCCGACAAGCCGGTAACAAAGAAGCCGGCTGAGACGCGCATGGGCAAGGGCAAGGGAGCTCCGGAATACTGGGTGGCAGTGGTTAAGCCTGGCAGGATTCTTTACGAGATTGAGGGAGTTGATGAGAAAACTGCGCGAGATGCATTGCGTCTGGCCGCTCAAAAACTTCCCATCAAGACAAAATTTGTTACGCGCGCGGATCAAGAGGGGGGCGCGATTTAGATATGAAACGCCGCGAAGAGCTGGATAGGTATCACGATCTTTCGGAAGATGAACTAAAAGCCGAGACGGCCCGTTTGAAAGAGTCGCTCTTTCGTTTGAAGTTTAAACTGGCACTCGGTGAGGTAGACGCGGTCAAACGCATCCGCGAGGAAAAGAGATCTCTGGCACGTCTTCAGACTATCACGCGGGAGCGCCAGCCGCAGGCGAGTTAAGTAGACAGACGCAGGTCTGGGCTACACAGAAGGAAATCACAGCCAAGTCTGTGCTACTGAGTGAAAAGTATGGCAGAAGAGAATCAAGAAGTTAGCAACGCGGGTTCGTCGAAGTCTTCCACTGAGGCGACCTCAATTGAAGGCGCCAACAACGGGACCAAGCGCGCGCACCGTTCCCAGAAGGTTGGCGCAGTCGTTTCCGACAAAATGCAGAAGACTGTCGTCGTGCGCGTCGATCGTCTGGTTCGCCACATGAAATACCGGCGCTATGTTCGTCGCACATCGAAATTCATGGCACATGATGAACTGGGCGCTACTGTAGGCGACAAGGTGCGTATCGTTGAAACGCGACCCATGTCAGCGAAAAAACGCTGGCGGGTAATTGAGATAGTGCAGAAGGCAGCGAAATAATAACGTAAATAGTGAATCGTAAATCGTGAATATGAAAAACCGCTTCTCACTATTTTCCGATTCACGATTGACGATTCACGAGGTGTGGTCATGATTCAGATGCAGACCTCTTTGGAGGTCGCCGATAATTCAGGCGCCAGGCGGGTTGAGATGATCATGCCCATTGGCGGATCGACCGGAAAAATCGCCAGCCTGGGTGATCGGATCAAAGTCACCGTCAAAGAAGCATCACCTGATGGGACAATTAAAAAGGGAACTGTTCAGGATGCGGTGATCGTTCGCACCAGAAAAGAAGTGCGCCGCAAGGATGGAACTTACATACGGTTTGATCAAAATGCGGCGGTGCTAATAAAGGAAGACGGAACTCCTATAGGCACGCGCGTGTTCGGTCCGGTCGCGCGCGAGCTGCGCGACAAGAACTTCATGAAAATTGTGTCACTCGCGCCGGAGGTTATTTAATAGTCATGGCGGGAACAAAGCGGTCGAAAGTTAAAAAAAACGATCAGGTGGTTATCATTGCCGGCCGCGACAAGGGAAAGCGTGGCCGTGTACTCGAAGTGACGCCCATAGACGGTAAGATAAAAGTTGAAGGCGTTGGAGTGATCAAGCGGCATCAGAGGGCTAATCCCCAAAGCAACCGCGGTGGCGGCATTATCGAGAAGGAAGCTTTCATAAACATTTCCAACGTACAATTGATCGATCCCCAGTCAGGTAAGCCGACTCGCGTCAAGTATCAAATGGAGGGCGATGGATCGAAAATCCGCGTTGCTACAGCTAGCGGACATTCGTTGGAGAAATGAATAAGGCAGTAAATCGTAAATGGTAAATCGTTAATAGAAACGAAGCCCCACCCGGACGACAATTTACGATTCACGATTTACGATTTACGAGGATTGAGATGGCAGCCAGGTTAAAAGAAAAGTATCAAAAAGAGGTCGCTCCGGCGATTGCCAAGGAGTTTGGCATTAAGAACCCAATGGCAATTCCCCGTGTCCAGAAGATTGTGTTGAATATGGGCATGGGGGAGGCGATTGCTAATGCCAAGATACTCGACACGGCAACTGACGAGCTACGCACAATCACCGGGCAAAAGCCCGTTGTCACTAAAGCGAAGAAATCGATCGCGTCATTCAAACTACGGCAGGGAATGCCGATTGGCGTGATGGTCACGCTGCGGGGCGATCGCATGTATGAGTTTCTTGATCGCTTTGTATCGATCGCTCTGCCTCGAGTGAGAGACTTTCGCGGCGTTTCTCCGAAAGCTTTCGATGGCCGGGGTAATTACACCATCGGAGTGCGCGAGCAGTTGATCTTCCCCGAAATCGATTTTAACAAGGTGGACAAATTACGAGGGATGAACATCTCAATTATTACCAGCGCACGAACTGATGAACAGGCTCGAGCACTTTTGAAGGGACTGGGAATGCCGTTTAGGCAGTGAAAGGCCGTAAATAGTAAATGGTAAATCGTAAATAGATAAGACCAAGGACGATACCTAAGATTACGATTTACGATTTACGATTTACGATTCACGATTCACGATTACGAGGAAGCATGGCAAAGAAATCATTAATTGCGAAATCGCAACGAAAACCGAAATTTGCGGTGCGCGCTTATACCCGCTGCAAAAGGTGTGGTCGGGCCCGCGCCTATTTACGAAAGTTCAATTTATGTCGGATCTGTTTTCGTGAGTTGGCGCTACAGGGACAAATTCCCGGCGTCGTAAAGTCTAGTTGGTAATGTCATTGCCAAATTTCAATTGCCGATTTCCAGTTTTGGATTCAAATCGGCAAGCGGCAATTGGCAATCGAAAATGGAGTTTGTAGATGACTGATCCTATTGCCGATATGTTAACGCGAATCCGCAATGCCATTTCCGCAAAGCATTCGCGCGCTGATATTCCGGCTTCCAAGCTGAAACTTGAAATCGCCCGAATCTTGAAGGAAGAGGGTTACATCAATAACTTTGTTCTAAAAGGCGAGGGTATTAAGCGCACCATTCGCATCTTCCTTCGTTACGATGCGCGCGGTACTTCTTCCATAACGCACCTGCAAAGAGTCTCGAGGCCCGGGCGGCGTGTCTACGTGGGCTCCAGTGAAATTCCGAAGGTGCTGGGCGGGTATGGTGTGAACATTGTTTCTACTTCCAAAGGTTTGATGAGCGGGAAAACAGCGCGCCGTGAAAACATGGGCGGAGAGTTGTTGGCGCAGATTTATTAAAGGATGAGGGATGAAGGATGAGGGATGAAGCAATTGAGATGATATGAGTGATTTCATCCTTCATCCTTCATCCTTCCGCCTTCATCCTTGAGGTAAACTATGTCACGTATTGGCAGGAAAGCTATCACATTACCGAAAGGGGTCTCGGTAACTATTCACGACCGGGCGCTGGAGGTGAAGGGCCCGAAAGGTAATTTGAAGACTCCGATTCCTGAGGGAATCAGCTTCAAACTTGAAGGTGATGAACTGCGTGCGGAGCGCACTTCGGACGACATCGCGCCGCTGCATGGTTTGGCTCGCGCCCTTGCAAACAACGCCATTCTCGGTGTCACGGAAGGATTCTCCAAGCAGATGGATGTTGTCGGAGTCGGTTACAAGGCGGACGTGCAGGCTAAGAGGATAGTTTTTTCGCTCGGTTATTCGCATCCGATTGAGTTTCCTTTACCTGAAGGAGTTCAAGCCAAAGCCGAGCGTCTCACGACCAAGGGAAGCATTCAGCAGTATCAGACGACGCTAACGCTTACGAGTATCGACAAACAGAAGCTCGGGCAGGTGGCGGCCGAGATGCACAAACTCCGCAAGCCGGATGCTTACAAAGGCAAGGGCATTCGATACGCAGATGTGCCGATTAAACTGAAGCCCGGCAAGACTGGGAAGTAATACATTGCCAATTGACGATTGCCAAGTGCCGATTGAAACTGCGTCGGCGATACGAAATCGGCAATCGGCAATTGGCAATCGGAAATAGCGTTATGGCAAACACGAGCAGAGCAACAGTTCGCGAGGCAATTCATAGACGAATTCGTCGCAAGGTCAGAGGTAGTGGAGAGAGGCCACGGCTGGCGGTTTATCGCAGCTTGAATCATATTTACGCGCAGGTAGTAGACGACAGTCTCGGTCAGACGCTCGTTTCGGCAGCGACTACCGAGAAGGACTTGCGTGGCTCCACTGGGGGTAACCTTGACGCTGCGCGACGAATAGGCAAAGCCATCGCTGAGCGGGCACTGGAGAAAGGGATCAGCAGTGTAGTCTTCGACCGCGGTGGCTATCTTTATCACGGTCGAATCAAGGCACTGACTGAAGCGGCTCGCGAAGCCGGCCTGAACAAGGATGAATTAGCTCTCAAGGCCAAAGAGGCCCCTGAAAACGTGGAAGAGAAAGTGGAAGAGAAGCCACGTAAGAAGAGAAAAGAAAAACAAAGCAATGAGACAACCTAAGCAACGAATTCCGGCCCAGGGTTTGGATCTAAAAGATCAGGTCATCTCCATCAATCGGGTAACCAAAGTGGTCAAGGGCGGCAAAAACTTGTCGTTCGCCGCCCTGGTGGTCGTCGGCGATGAAGGTGGTCACGTAGGCTTTGGCACTGGGAAGGCTCGCGAGGTGCCTTTGGCGATTAAGAAGGCCATCGAAGCCGCCAAGAAGGGTTTGATTCGCGTGCCCTTAATTAACAACACGGTGCCTCACCAGTTGATTGGAAAATTCGGGGCCGGCCGTGTCCTGGTGAAGCCTGCCTCAGAAGGTACCGGGGTAATCGCCGGCGGCGCCGTGCGTGCAGTTATGCATGCTGTGGGTGTACATGACGTGCGCACGAAAGTACTGGGCTCGACCAACCCGCACAACGTGGTGCGTGCAACTTTCGACGCCCTTCTGCGCATGAAAGATCCGATGGAGCTGGCGCGGCTTCGCGGCAAGCAGGTCGAGGAAATCTAATAGGTCGTAAATGGTAAATAGTGAATCGTAAATAGAAAATGATTCTCCATTTACGATGCGCGATTCGCGAGGTTTGAGTTTTATGGCGGAGAAGAAGACAACAAAGAAAAGCGAGCAGGCGCAAAAAAGCAAGATTCGTATTCAATACTACCGAAGCTTTATAGCCACGCCGAAAACGCATAAGCAGATGGTTCGTAGCCTCGGCCTGACCAAGCTCAATCAGATCGTTGAACGCCCAGACAACGATTCAATGCGCGGCGCCGTAGCGAAGATCCCGCATTTGTTGCGGATTATCGAATAAGTGAGCTTTGTGCTTGGTGCTTTGTCTTGGAACACCTATACAAAGTTCAAAGTTCAAAGTTGAAAGTACAAAGTTCGTAGGCAAATATCATGTTAAGGCTCAACAATTTAAAACCCGCGAAGGGTTCTGTACATAAGAAAAAACGTGTTGGAAGAGGGCCGGGATCCGGCCTGGGAAAAACTGCCGGGCGCGGTGAGAAGGGGCAGAAATCCCGCTCCGGCTATTCCGCAAAGATTGGATTTGAAGGCGGCCAGATGCCTCTTCATCGCCGCTTACCCAAACGCGGTTTCACCAACATCTTCAAGAAACGCTGGCTCGAGGTTAGTTTGGGGGCACTTGAACGAGGCTTTCAGGCTAACGAGGAAGTTACGCCTGAGCTTTTGCACAACCGCGGGATAATAAAAAAGGCCAGGCACGATGTGGTGGTCCTCGGCAATGGAGAGTTGTCCAAGCCTCTTCGCATTTCAGCGCATCGTTTTACAAAGAGTGCGCGAGAAAAAATCCAGAAGGCTGGAGGTGCGGCTACGCTAGTAGAGTCAAAGTAACCAGGCTTCAATCTGCGCGCTGAATCGTAAGTTACAGACTAAGAAGTCTGTGCCATCCAGGGAAACCCTATGGAAAAGTTTTTCGCGGCTGTTCGCAACATGTTCAATGTGCCGGATCTTCGCCGGCGCATTTTGTTTACGCTTGGCATGCTGGCAGTCTATCGCCTTGGCGCACACATAGGCGCCCCCGGGATCAATAAGGATCGCCTGGATCAGGTATGGAATGACGTTGCCGGCACACTTCTAGGGGTGTTGGATCTGTTTTCGGGCGGAAATTTCCGGACCATTTCGGTTTTTGCGCTTGGGGTTACTCCTTATATTACCGCTTCAATCATTCTGCAGTTAATGACCGTTGTCTCACCGCAGTTAAAGAAACTGCAAGAAGAAGGAGAGATGGGCCGGCAGAAAATCAACCAGTGGACCAGATATTTGACGGTCGGCCTGGGGGGGATTCAGACGTCGTTTGTAGCCCACTGGCTGCAGGTTAATGGAGTGGGCGCGCCAACCTGGGGCTTTCTTTTGACTACCGTGCTCACATTAACGACCGGTACGATTTTTGTTATGTGGCTTGGTGAGCAAATTACGGAAAGGGGCGTTGGGAACGGCATCTCACTTCTGATCTTTGCAGGCATTGTCATAGGGCTGCCGCGAGGCGTTCAGCAGGTATTCGAGCGCGTGCGCGGCGGTGACACTCTGGAGACGCTCGGGGTGATCGGTTTGCTTATAGCTATCGTGGGGATAATTGCCTTTATTGTTTTTGTCGAAGCCGCAAGACGCAAGGTGCCTGTAAGCTACGCAAAACGGCATGTCGGTCGCCAGCTTGTGGGCGGTCAGCAAACTACGATGCCGCTAAAGATCAATATGGGCGGTGTCATCCCTGTCATCTTTGCGTCGTCAGTTCTATCAATGCCGCAGAGTCTTTTTGCGGCGTTCCCGCCTGATCCAAACCAGGCGGGTTCGGCGTGGTCCAAGGTCTGGACGTTCTTTCAAACGTTTCATGCCAGCGACCCCTACTATGAATTGGTCTTTCTATCACTAATAATTTTCTTCACTTTCTTTTACGTCTCTATCGTTTTCAACGTTGAAGAAGTTGCAGATAACCTTCGCAAGCACGGTGGCTTCATGCCAGGCATTCGGCCAGGCAGGGCTACTGCGGAATATCTCAACAGTATCCTTACGCGATTGACCATAGTGGGCGCTATTTATCTCGCTCTCGTTGCCTTTTTGCCGCAATTCATGTTGAGCGGATTCAAGGTTGCTCGTTTGCCCTGGATAGGCACAGGGCTTGACGCGTTCGTAAGCGGCACCCCCGGCCTGTCTTGGATCCCGACGGGCATGGGCTACCAATTTTATTTCGGCGGCACATCGTTGTTGATTCTCGTAGGCGTGGCAATGGATACGGTGGCCCAAATTGAGGCCCAGCTCGTAATGCGAAATTACGAAGGGTTCCTTGGCGGGGGCGGACGTCTGCGCGGACGCAGGGCCTAAAAGGATTTTCGAGTGCCCATTGCGATTTGGGATTTGAAGTGTAACTTAGAGCTAGCTTCCAATCGAAAAATCCAAAATCACAAATCACAGATCATCAAGTCCTATGTCAAAAATCATAGTCTTGATGGGTGCACCTGGTGCTGGAAAAGGCACGCAGGCGCGCTTGCTTCAAGAACGCTTGAATCTGCCTCAAGTCTCCACGGGCGATATGTTCCGCGCGCTGAAGCAAGCCCACACGCCACTCGCTGACGAGGTCCGCGCATTGATGGAAGCGGGGCAACTCGTTCCGGATGACCTAACCGTTCGGGTGGTTCGGGAGCGGACGGGACGCGAAGACTGCAGGAACGGCTACATCCTCGACGGCTTTCCGCGTACCCCAAATCAGGCGGCGATGCTGGAGAAACTCGCTGCTGAGCAGGGAAAGAAGATTCAGGCTATTGAAATTGAAATACCACTCGAGCTGCTGGCGAAGCGCATGGTGGGTCGCCGAAACTGCCCTGTCTGTGGCGAAATCTACAACGTTTATTTTAGACCCCCGAGAGTTGATAACGTCTGCGACTTTCATCCAGACACGCTGCTCAAACACCGGACGGATGACAATCCAGGAACGGTACAGGCACGCTTGACTACTTATGAAGAGCAGACACGGCCGTTGCTTAATTATTACGAGGCGACGAATCTTCTCCACGTTGTTGACGGCACTAGAGAGCCCGAAGCGATCTACCGGGACATTGAAAAATTAGTGATAAGTGACAGGAGCAGAAGGGGATTATCGATTTGAGTGGTCGCATGTCCTGGCCGCGCTCATGATTATTGGGAAAACGAAGAAAGAGATCGACAAAATGCGGGCTGCCGGACAGCTTGTGGGGCTTGTGCTTTGCGAGTTGAGAACTATTGCCCAACCAGGCGTTGCCACCATTGAAATCGATCGAGCAGCTGAGAAGATGATTCGCGACGCAGGCGCACTACCGACCTTCAAGGGGTACCATGGGTTCCCTTACTCCATCTGTGCTTCTGTCAATGAGCAAGTCGTCCACGGCTTTCCCTCAGATTACAATTTGAATGAAGGCGACATATTTTCCATTGACTGCGGCGTAACGCTCGAAGGCTTTGTGGGGGACACAGCAACTACGGTTCCGGTGGGTAAAGTGAGTGGCGAATGTTTAGCGCTGATTCGGGTGACTGAAGAGTGTCTGGATCTCGCGATTGAGGAGTGCCGGCCGGGCAAACATCTGGGCGACATCGGCGCGGCCGTGCAGCAGCACGCTGAGGCCAGTGGTTATTCGGTGGTGCGGGACTATGTGGGGCATGGAATCGGTCGCCGCATGCACGAAGACCCACAGATACCGAACTACGGCAAGCCTGGGCAGGGCCCTAAAATAAGGGCGGGATACGTATTTGCGGTAGAGCCTATGGTCAATTTGGGGACGCATCACACGAGGGTTTTGGCTGACGGTTGGACAGTAGTCACCCTGGACGGAAAGCCCAGCGCCCACGTTGAGCACACTATAGCCATAACGGAGGAAGGCCCGGAAGTACTCACAAAAGTCGTTTCTCAGGGAGCGCCGGAACAAGTTGTCGGAGGTACGTTTGCCACCTCGAATTGAACCGTAACCCCAACGGCTAGCGCGGCTTGGCAAAGCCAATTCGGCATGCTACTATTTGCAGTTTGTCGGTTCAGCCAACACTTATCTGAGAGGATATGGCCAAGGAAGAAGCTATAGAGGTTATGGCTAAAGTCCTTGAGACTTTGCCTAACGCCATGTTCCGGGTCGAGTTGGAAGACAATCAGCACCAGGTGTTGGCGCACATTTCGGGAAAAATGCGAAAGCATTTTATTCGAATTCTCCCTGGTGATCGAGTGTTGGTAGAGTTGTCGCCTTACGATTTGAACCGCGGAAGAATCACTTATCGATATAAATAAGAGCTTTACCGATTGGAGTTGAGAAGATAGGGGTTATCCAATGAAAGTACGTGCTTCGGTAAAAAAGATGTGCGACAAGTGCAAAGTCATCCACCGCAAGGGAGTGGTGCGGGTGATTTGCGTCAACCCCAAGCATAAGCAGCGCCAGGGATAACGAATTGGCGATTTTGGATTTGCGAAATTTTATTTAAGAGTGTCGCACTCCAATCATAAAACTGGAGAGTAATTATTAAAAATGGCACGCGTAGCTGGCGTCGATCTTCCACCACACAAAAGAGCTGAAGTAGGGCTGACATATATCTACGGTATTGGCCGTTCGCGAGCGAGCTCAATTCTAAGTGAAGCCGCAGTGAACGTTAATACTCGCGTCAGAGACTTGAATGAGGACGAGCTAAGTCGGATCAGGGCAATTCTCGAAGCGCAAGGCGAAATCGAAGGCGACTTGCGCAAGCGAATCCAGATGGACATCAAGCGGTTGATGGATATCGGTTGCTATCGGGGGTTGCGACACCGGCGCTCGCTGCCAGTGCGTGGTCAACGCACGCACACAAACGCGCGCACCCGTAAAGGTCCCAGGCGCGCAACTATCGCTAAGAAGAAGGCTCCAGGGAAGAAATAGAAATAGTCAGTTGTTCGTTGATTCGTGGTCCGTTGTAAACCACGCTTTATACTGGCTACTTACTACCGACTATTACTACTGACTAATGACAGGGTTAAGTTATGGCAAAAGCAGCTACTGGAAAGAAGAAAGTCTTTCGTAAGAAAGAGAAAAAGCATGTCCCAGTGGGTATCGCACACGTGGCAGCCTCTTTTAATAACACGATGATCTCAATTACCGACCTGGAGGGTAACCTCATCGCCCAATCCTCGGCTGGCGCACGCGGATTCCGCGGTTCGCGCAAGGGAACTCCTTTTGCCGCTCAACAGGCGGCTTATGAAGCAGCGAAAAAGGCGCATGAGGCCGGAATGCAGCAGTGTGAGGTCCGTGTTAAGGGGCCCGGCGGCGGTCGGGAATCAGCCATCAGGGCGATTGCCAATGCTGGAATCAGAGTGGTGACGATTCGCGACACCACGCCCATTCCGCACAATGGTTGTCGACCGCCCAAGCGGCGAAGAGTTTAGGCATTTTGCGATTGCCGAAAATAGGAAATGTGATCAACCTAAAGGATGAAGGGCCAGCGTTGTTCCTGTTCTCGAATCTCAAATCTCAGATCTCAAATTTGAGATCGTAAGATTTCAGAATCAATTTGAAATTGCAGATCAGAATCAGATTTGAGATGAGATTTGAAGTCGTTAGAATTCATTAACGCAGCCTGTAAACTTTTCCGTCGAATAGACTGGAGGCAGAAAACAGTTGGCTAGGTATAGAGATGCGGTGTGCCGCTTGTGCCGCCGCGAAGGTGCAAAGCTTTTTCTTAAAGGTGATAGGTGCTTCAAGCCTTCTTGTCCGATTGAAAAACGCGGTACACAACCGCCCGGACAACACGGCAACTCGATGCGTCGTGGCAAGGCGCTGGTTGGGTATGGCCAGCAGCTGCGCGAAAAGCAGAAGGTGAAGCGCATCTATTTCATCCTTGAAGGACAGTTCCGAAACTATTTCGAGCGCGCTGCCCGCATGAAGGGGATTACAGGTGAAAACCTCCTTTTCTTGCTCGAGCGGCGTCTGGATAACACGGTTTACCGCGCAGGATTTTCAACTTCTCGGCGGCAAGCGCGTCAATTGGTGAATCATGGCCACGTCCTTGTTAACGGACGCAAGGTCGATATCCCCTCGTATCAAGTCAGAGCCGGCGAGGCAATCACTATCAAAGAGGGAAGCCGTAAGAATCCGCACATAGAAGGCGCTTGGCAAACCGCTTCCGGACGTGGACGTCCATCCTGGATATCACAGGACGGAGGGGAGATGTCAGCGCACATTAGCGGTCTGCCTGCACGGGAAGATATCGATCGCTCAATTAATGAGCAGCTCATCGTTGAGCTTTATAGTAAGTAATTCGCGACCCGCAGAGGCAGCTTGATTGCTTCTGCGGATAACAGCATTTCTAAATCGGGACTTTAAAGTTATGGCTATGGACCAAAATAATCTATGGACCGGATTTCAGATGCCGCGCCGTTTGGCGGCGGACGTTGAAACTCTAACGGAGCGTTACGGCCGCTTTTCTGCGCAGCCTTTCGAGCGGGGTTTCGGCACCACGGTTGGCAATTCGCTTCGCAGGGCACTACTTTCTTCGATTGAGGGGGCCGCTGTCACTGCAGTAAAGATTGAAGGTGTTGAGCACGAGTTCTCCTCAATCAAAGGTGTTGTTGAAGACGCCACCGATGTGATCCTGAATCTCAAACAAGTGCCCTTTAAGCTTCATGGCAATGAGTCTAAGACCCTCAGAATCTCAAAGGAGTCCGCGGGAGAAGTTACCGCAGCCGATATTGAGGGCGACGCAGATGTGGAAGTGTTGGACGACGCAGTGCACATAGCCACAGTGAGTGACGGTGGCTCGCTAAAGGTCGAGATGCGGCTGAAGCGCGGGCGTGGTTACGTTTCGGCTGATCGAAACTTTGACGAAGATCTCTCGCTTGGCTACATCCCAATCGATTCTGTCCACACACCTGTAAAGAAGGTTAACTACACGGTGGAGGCAGCGCGTCTCGGACAGAACACGGAGTTTGACAAGCTTACTATCGAAGTTTGGACAGATGGCTCGGTAAAGCCGGAAGATTCAATCGGCCTCGCGGCGAAATTGATTAAGGATCACATGTCGATCTTCATCAACTTTGAAGAAGACACGGACGATTTTGCCTATTCGAAAATTGAGCGACCACCGCTGCCGCGTAACGATCAACTGGACCGTTCGGTTGACGAGCTTGAATTGTCGGTCCGTTCTTACAATTGTTTGAAGAACGCTGACATAAGAACGATTCGTGACCTGGTGCAGCGCAGTGAACGCGAAATGTTGGCGACGAAAAATTTCGGGAAGAAGTCACTTAACGAGATCAAGGAGATCCTGAATGGCATGGGTCTCGATTTCGGGATGGAATTTGATGAGCAGGGAAATCCAATCCCGGGCACAGGCGGTCGAGACGGCGCTGATCTAAGCGACTACGACACGGACGAGCAGTAAAAAGTTCCGGCGCTTTGGCGCCATCACGACGCTATTATCAAGTACGGGTTTTTAGAGTCATGCGACACCAAAAAGCACATCGCAAGCTTGGTCGAACCAGCGAACACCGCATGTCAATGCTTCGCAATTTGGCCGTCTCGCTAATCAATTCTCGCGAGGAGCGAATTGTCACTACACTACCGAAAGCAAAAGAGCTGAGGCCTTTTGTCGAGCGTGCGATTACACTTTCGCGACGGGCCAACAACCTTGAAGGCGAAGACACAGGCGCGCGTGCGTTGCATCTTCGTCGCCAGGCGGCTGGGTTCTTTCATGCTGGGAATATGCAGCAATCGGCAATAACCGGAAAACGCGGACAATTACGGCCACCCCGCACGGCCGGAATAGCAGCCTTGAAAAGGTTGTTTGATGATCTCGGTGAGCGGTATAAGGATCGACCGGGGGGCTACACCAGGATCTTTAAGCTTGGCCACCGTGCAGGCGACAACGCAGAGCTCGCAATAATTGAATTGGTCGATAACCAAAGCGAACGCGAAGCACTTGAATCGGCGAAGAAGCGAAAGGTTGCAGGCTCGAAGAGGCAAAAGGGAGCCGACGGGAAGGGCACAATGGCAAGAGGACGCGGAGGTTTCTTCAAGAAAGAAGCGACCGGCACCATAGAAGCTTCTGACAAAGAGCCCGACTCAGAGGAGCTGTCCGGCAAGACTGAAGACGAGGCTCGAGCAGAAAGTACATCGCTCGAGCGGGAGTCCGGCGCAGACGAAGAGAAATAGATTCAAGTTCGGTTAACGCCGAGTGTTGATTTTACACGCTCGGTCGGAAATGCCCCAATCGACCATCGGCAACACCAACCCGAGTCTTTTGGGGCTCAACACTTTGGTGGTGTGTAAGAGTGTCAGGCGCAATGGAACCGGCGAAAAAAAAGATGGACGATACTGAACGCCAAAATCTGGACGACGAAGTGCAGGCGGAAGGCGATGTTTCGATCGAACAGGATTCGATGGCGCCGGAAAAGGTTCGTCGTCGCCAGCGAAGTCGATCGGCACGTCCTGAAATTTCCGTAAACATGGATGAGTTGCGTGAACTCATTCAATTGATTCGCGATAACGAGTTCACAGAATTTGAACTGGAGCGCGAGGGTTTCCGAGTTAAGTTTCGCCGGAGCGTGGAAACTGGCGCCGGCAAAGGCGGCGTTCACGAGTCACCAGAGCCTGCAGGATCCAAACAGAGCGCCGGAAGTGGTTCTACTGCAACTGACGCTAAAATCACCACTGCTTCGGCTCCCGCACACCCGGGTGCAAAAGCCCAAACAGCAGCTTCTGAAGATCAAGATCTTTACATCATCCCTTCGCCAATCGTTGGAACGTTTTATCGCGCTGCGTCTCCAAACGCCGAATCGTTCGTAAAAATTGGCAGTCGTGTAGAGGCCGAGACGGTTGTTTGCATAATTGAAGCAATGAAATTGATGAATGAAATTCAGGCTGAGGCCAGCGGTGAAGTCGCAAAGATTTACGTTGAGAATGGACAACCGGTGGAATACGGCCAACCGCTGTTCGGAATTAAGAAGTAACAGTCAAGACGTCCAATGTCCAAAGTCCAACGTCTGGTGACGAACGGACGTTAGACATTGGACGTTGGACTTTGGACGAAAGATGACGCCGGAAATCCGAAAGTTTAAGAAAATTCTGATTGCCAATCGCGGCGAGATTGCCTGCCGGATTATTTGGACCTGCAAAGAGATGGGTATCCGCACGGTTGCGGTCCATAGCGACGTCGATCGCGATTCGCTTCATGTGCGCTTTGCTGACGAGGCCGCATGCATTGGCCCGGCGCCCTCCGCTCAGAGTTACTTGAACATACCCGCAATCATCAGCACTGCAGAAATATTCAACGTCGACGCAATCCATCCCGGTTACGGTTTCCTGGCCGAGTCGTCCTATTTTGCCGAGATTTGTGCAGCCTGCAATATCAAATTTATCGGCCCCCCGGCGGACATCATTCGTTTGATGGGCGACAAGGTTGAAGCTCGGCGGGCCATGGCGGAAGCGGGCTTGCCCGTACTTCCGGGTAGTCCTGCACCCATCACTTCGGAAGCGGAAGGTTTGAGACTGGCACGCGAGATCGGATTTCCCATTATCGTGAAAGCGGCCGCGGGAGGCGGCGGCAGAGGGATGCGCATCGTTCACGGGGAGGACGAACTAGGAAAAGCACTTGAGACAGCATCGACCGAAGCCGCAGCTGCGTTTAAGGATGGCAGCGTCTACATAGAGCGTTACGTCCAAAACCCGCGCCACATTGAGATCCAGGTTTTGGCTGACGAGTATGGGGACTGCATTCATCTCGGCGAACGCGAGTGTTCCATCCAACGTCGTCACCAGAAGTTGTTGGAAGAAGCGCCTTCACCAGTGCTGTCACCGCAATTGCGCAATCAGATGGGCGACGCTGCTGTCGCTGCCTGTAAGAAGCTCGGCTATGCGAGCGCGGGCACAGTGGAATTTCTGCTGGATGAAGACAATAAGTTTTACTTCATGGAGATGAACACGCGCATACAGGTTGAGCATGCTGTGACGGAGATGGTCACGCTTGCAGACATTGTTCGCAATCAGATTAGAATTGCGGAAGGAGAACGGTTGGGGTATACGCAGGACGACCTGATGATCGTCGGGCATGCGATTGAGTGTCGGATTAATGCTGAAAACCCGGAAACGTTCGCACCGTCGCCCGGAGTGATCACGGCTTTCAACCTGCCGGGTGGACCAGGAGTACGAGTTGATACTTATGTTTATTCGGGTTACTCCGTTCCCTCGTTTTACGATTCAATGATCGCCAAGGTTATCGTGCATGCGCGGACGCGTGACCTGGCAATAGCGCGCATGAAGCGCGCCCTGGAGGCGATGGTTATTGAAGGCATTAAAACTACCATTCCGCTGCACCTGAAGATCATGAGCGATCCCAAGTTTCGGGCAGGCGATATCTCTACAAGTTTTATGGAGCATTTTTTGAAGCAAAACGAGTCAAAAACCGGCAAAAATCAAAGCGGAGTAGCAGCCCCGGCATCGTGAGCGCGAGCGGTTGCCGTTTGAGAGTGGGATGCCTATAATAATCGACTTTTCGATGGCGACCAGGCTCGTCTGAGAGGACAAAGAGATGTCATACGCAGTTATCAAAACAGGCGGCAAACAATTTGTCGTAGAAAAAGGCCGCACGATACGTATTCCCTCGGTCGACGCGGAGGCCGGCAAATCTATTCAACTGGATGCTATGTTGACCGCTGGAGATGGCGCCAGGAAGAATGCTCCAGTAGTCGGAGCCGCGAAAGTTTCCGCGACAGTGGTTGAGCATGGTCGTGGGGCCAAGATTGTAGTTTTCAAAAAGAAGCGGCGTAAACATTACAAACGCAAACAAGGTCATCGCCAGGGATACACGACCATAACAATCGATTCGATCGGATAGGAGGAAAGGTTTTTGATTTTCGATATTGGATTTGTGATTACCGCTGAGTTCTGGGCCTTTCAAATCTGAAATCTGAAATCTGAAATCTGAAATCTCAGAATGGCACATAAAAAGGGAGTTGGTTCATCTCGTAACGGTCGCGACTCTCAGTCGCAACGATTGGGGCTGAAAAAATTTGGTGGCGAGAGTGTCCTGGGCGGCAACATTATCGCGCGCCAGCGGGGAACGAAATGGAAGCCCGGGAAGAACGTAGGCCGAGGCAAGGACGACACACTCTTCGCGCTGATCGACGGGATTGTGAAGTTTGAAGATAAGGGTCGAACAGGAAAATTCATTAGCGTTTATCCGCTCGAGCAGGCGTCATCAGCATAGGTCATGCAACGGAAACACCGCTATCACGCGACGCCTGAGCTAAGTTCTGGACTTAGCGCCCGGCGTCGCTTTCGATTTTAGATGTTTATTGATCGCGTCAAGATTCGCGTACAAGGCGGCAATGGCGGCAATGGTGTAACAGCTTTTCGCCGAGAGAAGTTCGTGCCTCGTGGTGGTCCTTCGGGTGGAGATGGCGGGCGTGGAGGGGCCGTCTGGATCGTCGCCGATGCTTCCCTCAACACTCTGCTTCACCTTCGCTATAACCCTCTTCACATCGCCGATCGCGGTAGGCACGGTGAGGGTTCTAATTGTTCTGGTCGAGAAGGAGAAGACCTGACTGTACGAGTTCCAGTTGGAACTCAGATCTTTGACAGCTCCTCAGGTGAATTTTTGCAGGACTTGGCCACTGATGGCTCACGTTGGCTGGCGGCAAAGGGGGGACGCGGAGGGTTTGGTAATTCCCACTTCGCGACTTCAACCAATCGCGCTCCTCGCTACCATCAAAGTGGAAGCGAAGGCGAAGAACTGGAGTTGCAGCTCGAGTTGAAACTGCTGGCGGACGTTGGCCTGGTAGGATTTCCTAACGCCGGTAAGTCAACTTTCATATCCACCATCTCCGCAGCGAAGCCAAAGATCGCGGATTATCCCTTTACCACGCTGGAGCCTCATCTCGGCGTTGTGGATCTCGGCGATTTTCGCACGCTTGTAGTCGCAGATATTCCGGGTCTGATCGAGGGAGCGCATCAGGGTGCAGGCCTGGGGGATCGCTTTCTTCGTCACATCGAGCGGACAAAATTGCTTCTTCATCTGGTAGATGTTTCGTCCTTTTCGGGAAGAGAGCCCGTTACTGACTTCCTTACGGTGAATCGGGAGTTGAGCGCCTACAATGCGGCATTGGCAAGCCGCCCACAGATTGTGGTTGCTACAAAGATCGACGCGCTCGACGAGCCGGAGCGGCTGGAATCGTTAAGGCGGCAAACGTCTGCGGAAGGATTAGAGTTTTACGCCATTTCCTCAGTCACGAATCAAGGCATCCAGGAGCTTGCCTCCGCAATTGCCGCGAAACTCGATGAGTTGAAGGCTTCGAGCGAGCAGGCCAACATGATTCAGTTGGCTGTGTAGACAGGCAGTTCTGCGGATTAGAGGAAGTGATGTTGGAGCATGGACAGACAGAAGGTCTGTCCTACCAGGATGGACCAGCGAAAGCGTATTGCTATTTACGGCGGCACGTTTGATCCAGTTCATTCTGGGCATTTGGAGATCGCGAGACGAGTTACCCAGTTATTTGCCATAGACGAATTCCTGTTCGTTCCTGCCCGCGTCGCGCCCCACAAGCTGGATCGCGACGTTTCATCAGCGTTACACCGCTACGCGATGTTAGCACTGGCGACGCAGAAAGAACCGCGGCTATATGTTTCGAGGTTTGAACTAGATGGACCTCAGCGACGTTATACGGTTGATACGCTCTTTCACTTTCGCTCCGAGCTCGGGGAGCTTGCCAATCTCTTTTTCGTCATGGGGGCAGACTCCTGGCTGGAGATTACCACCTGGCGGGAATGGGAGCGGCTGATGACCTTGACCAATCTTATTGTCGTCACGCGACCTGGCTCCGAGTTTTCGACTGGCAATGTCGGCACTGTGGCGGCGAACGTGGTTGATGTGCGCGGTTTGAATCAGGAGAGCGTCGCTAATATGGTGGAACCCGGCAGGCCCAGGATATTCGCCACTGACGCGGTAATGATTGATATTTCAGCCACTGAAGTCCGCAACGCCGCGCGCGAGAGTGTCGGTCATGAATTAACCAAACTAGTGCCACCCGCGGTGGCCGATTACATTCGAAAGTACAGGCTATATAGAATTACGAATGAAGCATAACTCAACTGCCAAGGAACAATCGCTATACCCCACAACCAGCGGGACTTTGAAACCCAAGCCCAAACCGAAAGAACAGGCATCGGCAGAGCTCGATGAAAGAATTCTGACCGCCATCAGCGCCGCTGGGGAAAAAAAAGCCATTGATATCGTAGTGCTGGATCTGCGTGAAATCGCAAGCTTTACCGATTACTTTGTGATAACCAGCGGCACCAACGAACGTCAGGTGCAGGCAATTTCTGACGGCGTACTCGAAACGCTGAAAAAGACCGGCTCGGCGGTGGCCCGGGTCGAGGGTTACAAAACAGCTGAATGGATCTTGCTCGACTATGGCGATTTTGTAATGCACGTGTTTAATGAAAAGGCACGAAGGTTTTATGACCTCGAAAGGTTATGGCGAGAATCGAAACGGGTGGACCTGCCCACCGGACCGGCAAGTGAAGTCGATAGTTCGTTGAGAAGCGAATCGTGATTGAGATTGTTGCGCATTCTGAAGCGATGCGCGAGGCAGTTCGTCTCGCCGAGCGAGTTGCCGGAACGGACGCGAATGTGCTGGTGACGGGAGAGTCAGGCGTTGGCAAAGATGCCCTTGCTTTCTTCATTCACTCTCACTCAAATCGCGCAACCCAGTCGTTTGTGAAGATCGATTGTGCGACGCTTCCGAGCGGTTTGCTCGAGGCTGAGCTGTTCGGTTATGAACGTGGGGCGTTCACCGGCGCCAGCGAAGAAAAACCCGGCCGGCTCGAAGCTTCCCATCGGGGCACTCTGGTGCTTGATGAAATTGCGTATCTGTCGATCGAATCACAGGCGAAACTCTTGCGCGTTATTGAGACGAGGGAGTTTGAGCGACTAGGCGGACGGCGGACGATCAAAGTGGATGCGCGCTTGATTGCACTGACCAATGTTGACCTGAGCGATGCGGTAAAACGTCAGCACTTCCGCGAAGACCTGTATTACCGCCTCAATGTTGTTCATATAAAGGTGCCGTCCTTGCGTGAGCGTGTCGAGGATTTACCCGAACTGGCCCAGTCGTTCGTTAAGTCGTACGCAGCTAAACACGGTCGCCAGGCCGGTGTTGCATCCCCCGATGTGTTGTCGTTGTTAGGCGAGTATGAGTTTCCGGGAAACGTACGCGAGCTTGCAAACACTATCGAACGAGCCGTCATTGTTTCAACGGGCAAACGAATCGATGCCGACGATCTGCCCGAATCAATTCGAGCGGCCGTCCGCGTTCAAAGGCGACGCGTGAAGCCGCAATCGCTGGCCGAGGTTGAAGGTGAATACGTCGCGGAAGTGCTCGCCTTTACTAAGGGGAATAAAACCGAAGCGGCGCGAATTTTGGGCATCAGCCGGAAGAACATTTATGAAAAGCTGGCGCGCCGTGCAAAGGATGAAGGCGGACGGATGAAGGATGATGAAGAGGAGAAGAATGAAGGATGAGAAGGTGAAAGGGTCAGCCCACATCGCCAGGCTTTCATCCTTCATCCTTCCGCCTTCATCCCTGGCTTATGAGGCTGCGAGTGATTTGGACCGGAAAAACCAGAGACGCTCATTTGAGGGCGCTCGTAAACGATTACTTGAAACGACTTTCACACTTCGTGAGATGTGAGGTTGCTGAGTTTCGTGAAAGCCCCGGTTCCCAGAAAAAGATGGGCATCGATAAGGATTCGAAGCGCATCTCAGACGGACTGCATGAGGGCGGGATCAATGTGTTGCTGGATCCGGAAGGAGACGAGTGGACGTCGCTGCAGCTGGCGAAAGAGCTGCAGCACTGGCAGGACAGCGGAACGAAAGAAGTGACTTTTATTGTCGGTGGTCCAAATGGAGTTTCGGCCATGCTTTCAGCGCAAGCTAACAAGCGTTGGAGCCTTTCACGCTTGACGCTGACGCATGAAATGTCACGAGTCGTGTTGCTTGAGCAGTTGTATCGGGCCTACACGATTATTCACGGATTGCCGTACCAGAAATGATAGCGTCATGAGTTTTGGTCTTTAGGCGGGATTATCAAGTAGGGTGGAGGATTCTAAGCGACAATGGATAAGAGAAGAGTAAGAGTTTTTCGCGATAAATTAATGGATCGCCGCGACAGTTTGGTTGGCCAGGTGCAACAAGCTGAGCTTTACAGTCGAGAGCGCGATTCCGAGGCAACTCAGGATCCGGCGGACATGGCTGCAAATGCCTATACGAAAGAACTGTTGGTCTCCATGTCGGATAATGACCGCCAGTTGCTCAACCTGATTGACGAAGCGCTGGTCCGCATGGACGACAGTGGCTACGGCAAATGCATTCGTTGCGGACAGGCGGTGCCCGAAAAGCGATTAGAGGCGGTTCCTTGGGCTCGCCACTGCGTGCGTTGTCAGGATCTTCACGAGCGAGGTTTGCTCACTGAAGACGAGGAATAGAAAACGTAGAAATCAGTCCGCACTTGATGACATAATTACGGCCTCCGACGGGTTTGGCGACCCTGGAGGCCGTTAATATTTGCGTCTAGGAGGCAAGCATTAGCCACGGATAAATGCAGGTTCACACGGATCAGAACGGGGAAAATATGAATAGCTCGCACAACGCTTATTCCAAGGCGCCTTTCCCTGTTCATCTGTGAGAATCTGTGGCAAGAATACACTCAATGCCCATCACTGGTGCCGCCAACCTCTGCTACGACTCATTGCTAGCTATTGTGTATCCGCAATCTTGTGCGGTTTGTGGCGGAAGTGTGGAGTTGCGAGCCTTGGGCGTGGCCTGTGCCACCTGCTGGCGCGAGACCCAAATTTTTACCCACCAAGAGACGCTATGCTGGAAATGCGGATTACCTTCCGCAGCGACTATAGATAACTACAAACGCGAGGACGTTCGGTGCCGCGGTTGTGAGCAGGACACTTTCTCTGCGGCGCGTGCCTGCGGAGTCTATGGGGGAGCATTGCGTGCATCAGTCCTGTCACTCAAACGCGAACCGCACATCGGTCGCAAATTAATCGAGTTATTACTCGAAACTCAGCGGCAGTATCCTTTAAGCAGGGCTACCCGAATTATTCCTGTTCCGCTTCATCCGGAACGAGAGAAGGCAAGGGGCTTTAATCAGGCAACGGTGATTGGTCGTGAGCTGGCCCGGGTTACCTCGATACCATTGGATGAGGTGAGCCTGATTCGTATGCATCATACTAATCGCCACCGTGCCGGAATGGATGCCATGGAGCGACGGGAAACGGTTGACAATGCTTTTCGAGTGTCTTATCCAGCTTTGATCGTCGGCGAACGCATTCTGCTCGTTGACGACGTCTTCACTACCGGCGCAACCGTTTCCTCATGTGCGAACGCTTTGTTGCTTGCAGGCGCGGCGGAAGTGTTTGTTCTTACGATTGCGAGGCCGCTTCGTTATTAAAGGCAAAGACGCTGACTATTGCACGGCCGATCTACAATTGACGGCAGGTGATAGTAGTTCACAGTTCAGGCTTTAGCTTGCATCTTCAGATCGAACGCAAATGAAGCTTGTACTCTTAACTACTTGAGTAATTAGCAAGAGTGGCGCGGTCTTCGTATTATGTCCCCATGAAAACTCTATACCCCGAGATTGAACCATTCGATGCCGGAAGACTAAAGGTGTCTCCGGTTCACGAGCTTTACTATGAGCAAAGTGGCACCCCGAAAGGTAAACCTGCAGTTTTTTTGCACGGCGGACCAGGAGGGGGTTTGGTCCCCGAGTATCGCCGTTACTTCAATCCTGAGATCTACCGGCTCGTGTTATTTGATCAACGGGGGTCCGGGAAGAGTACCCCCCATGCGAGTTTGGAAGACAATACTACCTGGCACCTGGTTGAAGATATCGAGCGACTGCGCGAACATTTTGGCATCGACCGCTGGTTGGTGTTTGGTGGTTCCTGGGGTAGCACCCTTTCTCTTGCTTACGCTCAGACGCATCCAAAGCGAGTTAACGCTTTGGTGCTGCGTGGTATCTTTCTCTGCACACCAAAGGAGATCGCCTGGTTTTATCAGGATGGGGCCAACGCGATCTTTCCGGATACCTGGGAAGAATATGTCCGCGAAATTCCCGAAGCTGAACGCGCGGATTTGCTGCACGCGTATCACCGGCGATTAATGAGTGACAATGAGGCAGTCCGTCTCAAGGCGGCAAAGGCATGGTCGATTTGGGAAGGCAGCACGTCAAAGCTCTTCCCCGATCAAAACTTGATTGAGCATTTTGCTGAACCTGAGACCGCGCTGGCACTTGCTCGCATTGAGTGTCATTACTTCGTCAACAATGTATTCTTTGACAGCGACAATTATTTGATTGAGCACATAGACAAGATTCGAAACATTCCCACCGTCATAGTTCAGGGCCGTTACGATATTGTTTGTCCGATAATGAGTGCCTGGGAGCTTCATCGGGCATGGCCCGAAGCCCAACTAAAGATCATCCCAGACGCAGGCCATTCAATTAGCGAGCCCGGCATTATCGACGCATTGGTTGAGGCAACGGACAGATTCAGCTCCGCTTGTGATAACCAGCGCCACCGAAGGGCCGCCATCCGGGATTAAGGAATCTCGGGTCTCCTCTAAGCCATAGATAGTGGTTTGGGCCTGTTTTGTCAGCCCGGGAACGTGCTGCCATCCCAAGGTTTTTGACACTGTCTCAACCGCTCGCGTAATATCGGCTTTGTATGACTGGACGAGTCTTAGTACTGAATGCTTCGTTTGAGCCCATTAATGTGTGTAATGAGAGGCGCGCAGTAGTAATGATCTTTAAAGGCGTCGCCCGAGTGGAGGAGCACAATGGCCACATTCTACATTCGGCCAAGCTGGCTATTCATGCGCCCTCCGTCATCAGGCTGACGGAATATATCCATATTCCTTTTGAGCGACGTTCGCTTTCCCGCAAGAATATTTTGCTGCGCGATCATTCCACCTGCCAGTACTGCGGAAGACAACATCCGCCATCTGAGCTAACCCTGGACCACGTGCTTCCGCGCTCCCGTGGGGGCGAATCGTCCTGGGACAATTTAGTTGCGTGCTGCAAGAAGTGTAATCATCGTAAGGGAAATCGAACTCCTGAGGAATCGGGAATGCACTTGTTGCGACGGCCGCGCGGCTTTTCACTGCATGTGAATCGTCAAATCATGCGCTACCTGGGTCGCGCCGACGAGACGTGGAGGAAATATCTCTTCTACGAATCTAATAATGGCGAGTGACGGCTGAGCCTCGGTTCACTGTCGTTTGCCCAGCAATCAGAAAAGAGGAAGTTATGAATGAGACCGTCTTAGCAATCGGAGGGCTGGGAACGCCCGAGCTTCTCGTCATTGCGGTGGTTATTTTTCTTCTGTTCGGAGCTACGCGGTTGCCGCAGTTAGCGAAATCACTGGGCCAAAGCAAGCGCGCCTTTAAGGAAGGCCTGGATGAGGGTGAGAAGGAATCTCAAAAGGAAGTCAAAGAGAAGTAGACTTTAAATTTTCCCGCCCTTGACGAAATCAGAAGCACCTCACTGGCTCAGCGCTTTCTTGCCAACCACTAAGGTCGCCTTAACGGAAAGTGCAAACTCAGCCTCGTGTCTTTCTTCGTTTATCAACCGCCCTATCTCTTGAACGACTCGACCGTAAGAATCCTCCGGCAACGATTTAAGCCAGATTCGCATAAGAAAGTCCGCTATTAGAGGGGAGTTAAGAAACGCCTCGCCTGAGTTGTAATCAAATTCCTCGATGCGGGTCCAGCTCGTTACTTCATCAAGGCCGGCCTGTTCAGCCATCCCCTCGACGGCAGAAACCGAAGGCAGCACAGAGATCAAGCTTTCAACTTCGGCCTCCTGGTCCATCAGGCCGCAATTGTGAAGTGCCTCCCAGTAAATTGAATAGAACTCGCCAAAGCTGGAGAAGGTGGGAAGACTGAGCGCGACCATAGCGCCTGGAGCCGCCACTCTCACCATCTCCGCAAGCATTTTGGGAATGCGCTCCATGTGAACCATGGAACCGTCTCCGACGACGATGTGGAATTTGTTATTTGCGAGCGCCAGGCGGTCAATTCTTCCATGGCGAAATTCGGTGCTGTCTTTAAGGACTGTAGCTTTTGCCCGGGCCAGTTCGAGACTCTCTTCGTTTTCATCAATGCAAAGAAATATCAGTTCATCGCCTGAGCGCTCTTGAAGTGCTATCGCGTGACCGCCTGTGCCCGAAGCCAGATATAGCGCCTGCCCCTCCTTGGGCAAGACCACATGTTCGTCCAACAACACGGCAAACCTTTCGCCCCAATCCGTGGCGACAAATAGCTCATGTAGAAATGCCAACTCCTTGTTCGTTTTGGGCGTGATCATGTTTCAGTGGGACAGACATTCCTGGGTGTCTTGATCATGTGGTGCTAACGAATCTAGGGCTTTAACTGGCAGAAAATTTTCCATATCTCATTTATAATTTGTCATTTTCCATTTCAGACAAGCCAACGGCTCGTAATGAGAAATGATGGTAAATGACAAATGAAAAATCTGAACGAAGTTTCTACTCATCTTCATCGAAATACGTTCGGTCCCGCAGCGATTCCGGCAGGCAGGCCATCTCATCCCTGGCCTTTGGATCGCTGTGCACATAACGATAGCCTTCGCCATAGCCTACGTGCTTCATTAACGGCGTCACTGCGTTGCGCAAATGGAGCGGCACCGGTTCGCGGGCAGTCTCTGCGGCGTCAGCCATCGCCGCGTGATAAGCGCGCTTTACCGCATTTGATTTAGGGGCACGAGCAAGATAGATGGTGGCCTGTGAAAGCGGAAACAGCCCTTCCGGCAAACCAATAAGTTGCACGATGTCGGCAGCTGCCGCGGCTTGAACCATCGCCTGCGGATCGGCGAGACCAATATCTTCCGAGGCAAGGATGCAGAGTCGCCGGGCAATGAATATCGGATCAGCCCCGCCTTCGATCATACGCGCCAACCAGTATAGCGAAGCATCTACATCTGAATTTCGTAGCGACTTGATTAGCGCTGACGCCAGGTTGTAATGGTCCTCGCCGCCTTTGTCGTAGGCATACTGAGCACGGCCCAAAGCCTCGATAATTGTTTCATTCGAAATGTGTCGTATGCCGGTCTCATCCGGTGCAGTAGATTCTACAGCCGCGTCCAGTGCGGCGAGAGCTACGCGCGCGTCTCCAGCTGCTGAGTTTGCAACGCGTTCCAGCACTGTCTCAGAAATCTCAGGTTGTAGTTTTGCCAATCCTCTCTCGCCATCCGCGAGTGCGTGCTCCAGAATGGTTTTCACTTCGCCTGGCGTTAGAGGATTCAAGACCAGCACGCGGCAACGCGACAACAGCGCTCCCGTAACTTCGAAGGAGGGGTTCTCAGTTGTCGCCCCAATCAACGTTACCGTACCGTTTTCTACCGCAGGCAACAGAGCATCCTGCTGTCCTTTATTAAAGCGGTGGATCTCGTCGATGAAGAGAATCGTACGAATACCAAACTGTCGTTCACGTCGCGCTTCAGTGATGGCTGCGCGTAGGTCTTTGACTCCGGAAAAAACCGCCGAGAGAGCGATGAACCGCGAGTCCGATTTTTCTGCGAGAAGTCGGGCCAGTGTCGTCTTCCCTGTTCCGGGAGCGCCCCAAAGAATCAGCGAGGGCAGGCTCGCAGAGCCTTCCAGCAGCCGTCGCAGAATCCGGCCCTCACCTACAAGATGGCTCTGACCTACAAACTCAGCCAATGAACGCGGTCGCATCCGTTCCGCAAGCGGACTGGAGGGTGCTGCGCCGGGCTCGACAGCCACCTTACCGAAAAGATTTCCCGTGGTCGAATAGGTCATGGCGAAACTATATTCAATTATCGCCTAAAGCGTTTGGACGCGCGACCGTACAGTCTGGCCAAGCGCTTTTATCCGGTAATCTTAACGGAACGTCGCCCTCAAAATCTTCGTATACCCAGCCGAACCTTGATAAATCCTCCTGTTTTGGAGACTCAGGGCCGTGACAGGACAGGGAGTGAAAAGATGAAAGAAGCAAAAGATGTATTAAGGATAGTGGCCATTATACTTCTTGGAATATTTGTTTTTGCTGTTGGTATCCCCATTGTATTGACGGCTGCCGGCATCACGCTTGGAATCATTAAGATCCTCTTCGGCATCGCGGTACTGGTTATCAAGTTGGCTGTAGTGATCGCTATTGCTTATTTAATTCTCGTCGGTATTCGGGCCGTCCTGCGCTGAAAGGGAAGAATCCGCACTTCTAGTACGAACGCTCGTTCGTACCCCAGACAGCGCCCTACCAATTTCCTGGCAGTCTCTCGAACACATGAGTCGTTTTCAATTTCTTGACTCGCTCAGAAAAATCAGGCGATGATTCTGCGTCCCGACCTATCTGATGGAAGGAGCGCGAAATTGACACCAGGGCAAAGATTAGACCGATAGGAGAGAATTACGAGATTATTCGTAAAGGCTGGACTACGCGCTCGTCGCGAAGGCAAAGAACAAGATAAAAAGATAGACTACCTGATTAGTCTTCAAGTACATAATGAAGAGAAGTTTAGGTACTGGGTCAGTTTGATGTCCGATAAGCTTCAGCTTGTCGTAACGCCGCGACAACTTAAAGGAAGCTGGTTAAGTCTCTTCGACGCGTAGCGTCGGCATGAGTTTAGCCCGGCGTTTCAAACCGGGGTCCCCGCGCGGGCAGCCCGCGTGGGGTGGTAGCGCC
>JBHEMV010000034.1:0-32363 GCA_046262375.1 Pyrinomonadaceae bacterium | reverse complement strand
CACCAACACAGGGTTTCAACGGTTGCAGGCGCACCATATCGGTAAAACCCGCTCCCAAGTCACACGGTTTGACACCGTTTGAAAGTGCAGCTGCCACCGGCGCGAAGACGTCCCGCCCGTTGAAGGTCGAGCTCACCGGGTGGCGGAAGTAGTGCGTATTGGTAAGGTGAACTATCTCTGGCGTTATCCCGCGATTGGCCAGGCTGTCACAAACGTAACTAAAGATTCCGTTGTCCGGACCAACAAACAAATGCCCATCAGCTTCGATTAGGATAGGACGCCGTGGTGATCCAACTCCGGGATCTACGACGGCAAGATGAATAGTTCCCGTGGGAAATGACCAGCAGGCAGCAAGCAGTGTGAAGGCGGCCGATTCTACATCATGAGAAGGAATCTCGTGGGTTATGTCTACGACGCGCGCCTGCGGGTTTAAACCAAAAATTACTCCCTTTACAGCGGCGGCGAAGTAGTCTGCCGTGCCGAAATCCGTAAGAAGAGTAATCAGAGGAACGCTACGCCGCGGAGATTTGGAGAGACGGGAAGGCGTTTTGTCGCCGCGTCGCCGCGTCGCGGTGTCTGCGGGTCGATTTTTCACTCGTGGGGTTTTACTGGATGCGCGTTTCAGTTGCGGTACGAATTTTTAATTGTTGGCCGCGGTCAAGACGAACTTCGTTTCCGCGTTTGGTGAGAACAGAACCAGTTCCAACTGCGCCTCCAATGGCCGCGCCAATTGCCGCGCCTTTGCCGCCACCGGCTATGGCGCCGATAATCGCTCCGATGCCGGTGCTTGCGCCGACCTTCGAGATGTCATCTCGGGTAGAGCCTTTTCCCTTCACGCCACCTTCGGAATCCACCGTGCCGACCCCATCTCGGTTGCCCATATCAACAACTTCAACTAGCGTGGCGCTGAAACCGCTGGTGCGATTGTCCGGCATGCGTATCGTCTCGAACGAGAGTTGAAGTTCACCCGTTCCCTTCACTTTTCCTGCCCGGCTGACTCGCGTCAAGCGTCCCTCAACTATGGCCCCTTCAAATTCTCGCGGCTCGATTACGCGCGCCTCGAAACGGTCGCCACGCTGGCTGACATCGCTCGAAAGACTCGACTGCAACTCAACTAATAGAATAGCGTCGCGCGGTATCGAGACTGATCCAGTTGTCACTGAACCACTGGTTGCTTGACCATTTGTTTGCTGCGCAATAGTCGCATCATCCTGCGACGTGTCGTCAGCAGGTGTGGCGGGGGTCTGAGAATCGACATTGTCGCGCTGTTTAAGTCCCCTGGGTATGGAGGAGTCAAAGGGACGGCGATCATATCCGGCGGCGTATCCGACCTCGAAGCCCTGCTGGTAACCGTTGTGATAGTCTTCAGCAGGTCCCCATGCTTCCTTGTAATTCCGATCCGCGCGTTGGTAGTCATCCTTGTTTCGATAATCCCTCGTCGCTTGATCGGCTATGTCCTGGTAGCCGGCGTTGTAACCGTCTGAGTACCCAGTTCGATAACCGCGTTCCAAAGCTGTCGACTGTCCCTGGGGCGCGTTTGAGTGCGCACTCGCTGCTATTAATACCGCCCACGAGGTCATAGTCACTGTGACCAGTGCTAACAGGAAAATCCTTAGATATTTCATTTGCCGTTCCTTCCAGAGATTACGGCGAACAACCCGCCGTAGTTGTCTTGGGAGAGCCAACCTCGTGCAAACGTGATGCTATCACCCAACCAGCGGGGCAACAACGCATTGGGTAATATATGGCGACAACCGGAGAGACTGTCGTGATGTGATTCAAACCGTTGGACTGAGCGCAAACGAACCGTTTGCGTTACAAAACTCTAAGTTCCCAGCCTGCTTGACCGTCTCATTGGTGCGCCCTAGACTCAAATCGTCTCGAAGTGTCATACCTATTCAGCAGGATTGCCGCGGAATTCTTCGAGCATGAAGAACTTGGCCGTCAGATGCTAATTTTGGCGTAGTGGTTGGCGAGGGCAACTTAATCGAATGACCAACGTCCGCAGAGTTTACCTGGATCACAGTGCGACGACACCTGTAGACCCGCGCGTGGTGGAGGCGATGCTGCCCTATCTGACGAAAAAGTTTGGTAATGCCTCCAGTGTGCACTTCTTTGGCCAGGAAGCCCGCGCCGCCGTGGACCGGGCGCGACGTGAGGTGGCAGCACTGATTGGCGCGCGAGCCAGCGAGATCGTTTTCGTATCTGGGGGAACTGAAGCTAACAACCTTGCCATCAAGGGGATCACCGAAATCACTCCGTCCAATAAACGCCATGTCATTACTTCTGCTATTGAGCATTCATCTGTCAGGGGAATCTGCGAAGCGTTAGAAAAGGGAAAAAACGGTTGGGAGATCACACGGCTGCCGGCGTACGAAGACGGAATTGTCAGGACAGAAGACGTTCGTGCTGCCTTAAGAGCGGACACGGTTTTGATCTCAATCATGTTAGCCAATAATGAAATCGGTACTATTCAGCCGGTTGAAGAAATCGGCGCACTTGTGCGCGATGAGCGTGTTAGTCGCCATCGGCAACTCTTTTTTCACACGGATGCTGTGCAGGCGGCTGGACGAATTCCTTTGAACGTCGAAACACTTGGCTGCGATCTCTTATCGCTCTCAGCTCACAAACTCTACGCGCCAAAAGGCACGGGCGCGCTCTTCGTTGGACGCGGTGTTCGGTTGATGAGTCAAAACGTCGGGGGACATCAGGAACGGGAAAAACGAGCGGGTACGGAGGGCGTTCCGGGCATCGTAGCCTTCGGCGAGGCAGCGAAACTTGCGCGTGAAGAGATGGGCCAGCGTGTCGAACATGACCTGCGACTTCGCAACCAGTTTGAAGGCGGCGTGAGTGAGCTCGTGCAAGACCTTGTTTTCAATGGAGACCCCGCCCGGCGGTTGCCTCACCTGTCAAACATCTCTTTCCGCTTCGTTGAAGGGGAGGGATTATTGATTAGCCTGGACCTTCAGGGAGTTGCAGTCTCGACCGGCTCCGCCTGTTCATCCGGCACCCTCGAGCCCTCGCCTGTGATCCGCGCGTTGGGACGCAACGACGAACTTGCTCGCGGCGCGATACGGTTCAGCTTCGGCAAGGATAATACTGAGCAAGACGTCGACTATGTCCTCGAAGTTTTACCTCGCGTCGTGGAGCGGCTGCGACAAATCTCTCCACTCAACAAGGTATCCAGGCCGGAAGTTGAAGTTGTGCGGCGATAACGACAAGTGGGGGCCACCACTCGACATCAGAACCGCGAACGGTAGCGACCGGCTATTGTAGTCAACGTTTGCATGTTCCTATTGTGGTATGGGCTCACTCCCTGGAAGTGAGCGTTCGGCCGGTCGCTACCGCTCCCGGTTCTGATGTGAATACGCCTGCCACCGGTAGGGCGATGGCGTTTACGGCCAGCCTGGCACAACGCCGAACGTTCAGTACGACAGTGAACATCAGATGGCGGAGACTAAGTGCCTTACTCACACACCTTCAAAGATCACCTCGAAAATCCGCGCAACGGAGGCGAACTGCCCGATGCCAATGCCTTAGGTGAAGAAACAAATCCGGTTTGCGGTGATCGCTTGAGGCTCGGTTTACGACTTGAAGAAGGTCACATTAAAGAGGTGCGGTTTCTTGCCTACGGTTGCCCACCCACGCTTGTCTGCGGTTCAGTCTTGACGGAATTGATTTCGGGAAAGAGCGTTGCGGAAGCGATGCAGCTCACGCGAAAAGATTTGGTCGATGCCGTTGGCGGCTTGCCTTCAAGGAAGCAACATGCCGCGGCGTTAGCTATTGAAACTCTTCGTACCGCCATTGAAGCAGGCGGCGCGAAGGTTCTTGCCTCTACCGCGCACCAGATCACGGAATCGTGAGGCGCGGTCGCGAAGCCGCAGGGGTAGGTGCAGGTCGTTTGTGATACTCCGGTCCGCAATATTTTCTTGGCTCTGTACCCAGCACAAAAGTTTTTGTTCGAATCACAGGACACGTTTCCACTGCAATTAGCCCGGTCGCAGGATCTATGTCGAGGGTAATAGTCCCTTCCAAACGTCCGCTCTCACCGGTTCGAAGTTCCGATCTCGGCAACTTGGGCGTGGGCGTTGATGTGGGCGAAGGCTGACTGGGAGGAGGTACATACTGTTCCTGCGTTGGCGGCGGCAACTCCTCCGTTTCCGGCGTAGCTTCGGGCTCAGGCTCCTGGGTCGGCGCGGGCTGAGAAGACGTGCCGTTAATGAACAGCTCGATGCGCTTGTCCGGATCATCCGGCAAAGCTGGAGCACCTGTGTTCGGATTGATTGGCATCTGCTCGATGCCGGCCGGCATCTGCCAGTCGCCTTGCCACTCAGGATGTTGGCCCAAAGCGACGGCCATGAAGTCAGTCCATATTGGGAGCGCAGAGTTTGCTCCCGTAAGACCCAGCTGGGAACCATCATCAAATCCGACCCACACGACGCAAACCAGGTTTGGCGTGTACCCTGCGAACCATCCATCGCGCGAGGTTCCTGTCTTCCCCGCTACATTTGCCTTTAAACCGCGCGCCCTCACGGGAGCCGCCGTGCCTCGATTGACCACATCCTTCATAAACGAAGTCATTACATAGGCCACGTCGGGATGGAACACTTCGTTCTTCTGCGGTGTTGGCGCCGCGATGGTAACCCCGCTACCCGTTGTAATGCGGTTGATTGCAATAGGCGTGGTGCGCGTTCCAAGTGTGGCAAATGCGGTATAGGCAGAGGCCACTTGCAAGGGCGTCGCTTCATTAGTGCCAAGGGCCATCGCCGGATACGCTCTCGCCGGTTTAGGCAATCCTGCCCTCCCCGCCAGGCTCATCACGCGCCCGATTGTCACTTCCATGGCTACATCCACAGTGACCACATTCAAACTATGGACCAGGGCATCCCGAAGCGTTACGGGAGCACGCCTATACGAGCCGCCAAAGTTTCCCGGCGAGTATTCCTGGTTGTCGTATGTAAACGTCTTCGGCTCGTCTATGTATGTTGTCGCCGGTGTAATCACGCGAGGAACAGGATCGTATGCGGTGTTGAGCGCAGTAGCGTAAACGAATGGCTTGAATGCGGAACCGGGTTGGCGATAAGCATCGGTCACGCGATTGAGCTGGCTCTTGGTATAGTCTCGCCCTCCTACCATCGCCACTATCTCGCCGGTTTTGGCGTTCATCGCCACAAGCGCTGCTTGAACGGTGCCACTTGGAAATCGCTTCGCTTGAATTTTATCTAACGCGGCAAGCTGTTTCGTCACAGCCGCGTATGCTGCCCGCTGCAGATCCAGATCGACGGTGGTATAGATTCGTAGATGTTCCGCAGCGCCGGGACCAGCTATGAGGTCGCCCAGCTGACTTTGCACATAATCAGCGAAATAGGGCGCGTCGGAAGCATCTATGCGGCCCTTTGTGGGGGCGACTTGTAATGGAGTCTGTTTCGCCTGGTTTGCTTCCTCTCCCGATACCGCGCCGGTTTCTGCCATGTTGTCCAGGACTTGATTGCGCCGAGCAGTTGCCGTGTTTACGTCTCGGTAAGGATTGTAACGATTAGGGCTCCGGATTAGGCCTGCGAGAAACGCCGCCTCAGGCAGCGTGAGATTGGTTACGTCTTTGTTAAAATACGCGTCTGCTGCTTCCCCGAAACCATTTATGGAGAAGCCCGCCTGTTGTCCCAGGTAAACCTGATTGCAATAGAGCGAGAATATCTGCTCCTTTGTCAAACGCGTTTCAAGGATTATCGACATGTAAGCTTCGGCTACTTTGCGACGCAGGCTTTTCTCGGGAGACAGCAAAAGGTTTTTAACCAGCTGTTGCGTGATGCTGGAACCCCCCTGACGCGCGATTGGAGAATTCGGGTCAGTGTCGTAACGGCGCACCAACGCTCGCAATATGCCGCGGAGATTCACTCCGTAGTGCTCGAAGAACGATCGATCCTCGGTGACTGTGATTGCCTTTATCAGGTGCGGCGGCAGGTCGTGGAAGCCGATAACTTTGTGTCTCGACCGTTCGCGTCCGGTAACTGAACTAATCAACTCCGGTTCCAACCACGCTTTATCGATTCGCGCGTTGCTGTCCAACTCCGTCAGCTTGGTTATCGATTTTCCGTTTCGCGCAAATTGAACCAGCACTCTGGGAAACTGTCGCTGGCCATCGACGGTCGTATTGTCGCTGGGATCAATTACAACAGTTCCCCCGTTCTGCGAATATCGTCCACGCGCCTTGTCCGCTTGTTGCGCTCTCTCGACATAGCCGGAATGTTTTAGAAACGCAATGAGGCTCTCTTGCGTGATTGTTTGGCCCACTCGAAGCTGCTTAGGCGCCGCATAAATTCCCGCCGAACGAGTGAAGACTTCCCCCCTCAGAAGGTTGTCGATCCGACCCGAGAAAACCGTCCAGTAATAAACGAAAGATCCGACGACAAGAGTGGCAAGCAAAACTACGGGAATGATTACAGGCGGACTAACCAGGCGACGAACGAAGCGACGCCGAAAACTCACTTCCGGCTGAGCGTAGGAGACGATGCGCGATTGAGGCCTCAAGTCCTTCCTCGGCCGCATCCCGTTTGGGGGTTTTCTTTCAGGTGGGTATCTTGCTGGCATAACAGACAGGCGATAGACCCTGGGGTCTGACGTCCCGGTTGGTGGTCAGTCGTCCATCCTCGCGAGTTAAATGCTAACCTCTCGAAACAAACGTGTCCACTTAATTGACAGCTTGTTTTTCTTTAGTTAACGTCAAAACCTTGACACCAGGTCCAGCCTTTCTCTTAGATGCGAAGTCTGATGTATGAGTTTAATGCCCGCCCGGACACATTCGCTGGCTGCAAATCAGCGCCGAATTGTTTACGCGGTGCTGGCAGTGGCAGTTGCGATTGGATTCGGCACGGCGGGTTTCTATCTAATTGAGGGCTGGTCGCTACTTGATAGCCTCTACGTCGCGGCGCAAACTGTCACCACTGTCGGCTATGGCGACCTGACTCCGGCCAGTAGAAATGGCCGTATTTTTGCAACAATTTTCATGCTCGCGGCCGTCGGTGTGGTTCTTTACGCCCTCACCACCACGGTCCAGGCAATAGTTCAATCAGAACTGGTTGCAACCTTTGGACAACGGCGCAAATCACGAAAAATGAGCAAACTGCGAAACCATTTCATCATTTGCGGCGCGGGCCGGGTCGGTTCCCATTTAGTACGGGGACTACTTGGCAGCGAGGAAACTTTCATCGTTATTGAAAGGGATTCGCAAAAAGTTGCTGAGCTAAACGACCTGGGCGTGATAGTGCTGATTCGTGATGCCACGCTGGAGGAAAGTTTGCGAGAAGCCGGAGTTGAATACGCGCGCGGACTTGCCACGTGTCTGGCGGATGATGCCGATAACGTTTACGTCGTGCTGACGGCGCGAGATTTGAATCCGCGGCTGCACATCGTCGCGCGCGCGGCAGAGGAACAGGCCGAAGCCAAACTCATTCGAGCCGGAGCAAACAGGGTGGTGGCTCCCACGATTATTGGCGGTCACCGCATGGCGATGGCTCTGACTAAGCCGGCTGTCGACGACTTCATAGGCTCGATTACCGCAAACAAACTGGAACTGGCTTTTGAACAACTTGAGGTCGGGTCTTCATCGAATCTGGTGGGACAAAAATTGAGTGAAACAAATATCCGCTCGAATTTGGATATTGTGGTTGTCAGTATTCGACGAAGCAACGGCCAAATACTCTTTAATCCCAGCGGTGACGCAATCGTTCAGACGGGCGATATTCTAATTGCCATCGGGCACGCGGAGTCGCTCATGAAATTGACGGCCCTCGCAAAGGGGACAAATTCTAGAGTCCAAAGTCCAATGTCCAATGTCCAAAGTCCTTGAGAATCCGAGCTCGGCTTTGGCGCTTTGAATTTTCGCTGTTGTTCGTAGTTGCCGAATCTTTGACGTTGGACATTGGACCTTGGACATTGGACTTTTGGGCGAGGTTAATGAGAATTCTTGTTACGGGCGGCAGTGGTTATTTAGGGACTCACGTCCGCCGTTTCTTCAATGCAGATGATTTTTCACGCCGCGCCGGCCATGACATTCTTAACAGTGAACACGTTAAGCTGGTAGCGAATTACGACGCAGTCATTCATCTCGCCGCTTATCTCGATAAGGACCCCGATGGCGCTGAGCTTTGCTTTCGCACAAATGCCGAAGCCGTCGCTAATCTCGTCAGAAACCTCCAACCAAATTCCGTCTTCATTTATGCCTCCACCAAAGACGTTTATGGCAGTAACGCAGACTCCTATGCGGAGGTTCCTGAGTCTTGCCCCACTAACTACCAGGGTCAGTCAGGGCTGGAGTGGTCGAAGTTGATAGGTGAACGGTACGTTGAATACTATGCCGGCCAACGGAACGTTCGTGCCTGCATATTCCGAATGTCCTCGGTTTATGCGCGACCATCCGAGGGCAACGAAAATGGTTTCGTTACAAACTACGTGGAGTCGGTAAAGCGACGGCGGTCCATTCGGGTACCTTTAGGTGGCCATCCCATTCGCGACATCCTCCATGTGGAAGATTTCTCGCGGGCCTGTCGTGCCTTCATAGACTCCTCGCTGGCCGGAGGCCTATATAATCTGGGCGGTGGGAAGGAGAACGCGGCCACTTTGCTGGAGATAATCGGCAGCATCGGCAACCTGATTCACGTTGACCCAAAGATCGTCCACGACGACACTTTGCCGCATCCTGTCCCCGTAAATTATGTTTCTGATCTGAGTCGGATACGAGAGCAATTGGGTTGGCGACCGCAGATAGGAATCGAGGAAGGACTTCGCAGCTTGTTGTAAAAAACCGTTCGCAGTAAGCACTTGCTGGATTGCATTCTGGACCGATGGGGAAAACTTTCGAGAACTCTCTCATTCGGCATTGCGGCCTTCGCTAAAGTAGCGATCGACGACCGCAACGAGATTTCGAACGTTTTCATACGTGCGGATTTGAGAATCCACCAATGCATTAATTTTGGCATTCACATTTTTGAAGCCTTCAAGCGTTGCGTTCGCAAGCCAAGCCACAATCTCCCCGGTCTGAGCGACAACCTGAGCAGTTTGGGTTTGGGCTTGACGCAGTTGCTGAATACCGGAACCAAACTGTGCTTGTTGCTTAACGATGAAGACCATTCTTCTTTCAAGCTCATCATTACTCATGTTGAGGATCTCCTCCCCAATCCACAGCACAGTTTAGCTAAAGACCTGACCATAGCCCAGACTAGCAATCCAACGCCCGAATTCACCGGCGCGCCGCGAATGGCATTCAACCTGCGAGAAATAGCGCAAGATGAGAAGCATTCTATCGGCGCGCCCGGTGCAATTCGTTCGTTAGGTCCGCTACCACTTCGCTGATAAATTTCGACTTTGCGTCGTGATATTTTGCGTGACTGTCGCTGAACTTTCGGCTTAGTTCTTCCTTCAGCTTTTCATACGCTTGTGCTAACCCTGGATCATTCCTCAAACGGTCGCGGAAACACAAGTGATTTGTCCATTTCGCGCCCCCATACTCGACCACATGAAGGTAGTGTGTCCGCGCAACACCTTTCCCGAATACATAATCGCTCGCGATACCCGCTTGCGCGATATAGTCATAGCCGATAGTCTCCAGCAGCGCTTTGCACAGGAGGGCTTTCTCAAGTTGCGCAACACCAGCCATTACATCAAGAATGGGCTTAGCTTTAATTCCGGGAATGGCAGTACTGCCGATATGCTGGAGATCAACGATGAGGTGACCGACGGCGGCCATGATACGTTCCTCTTCTTCTCGGTAAAGTTCACCCCAAAGCGGAGTATAGTCGTTAAGACGAACGACATTGTTTTCGAGACCGAGCACACTGAGGCTGTTCTCTTTGCTCATAACAGCTCTCTCTGTAGAATTGCGGCCTAACGCCACGCTTCAGGTCTTCACCTCATCCCATGCCCTTTCTATCTCGCCAGAACTAAATATCTCTGCCAAGTTGATTTCCTTGGCGGGCAGTAGGAATTCGACCTTGCAGCCGATGCTTGGGACACTCTTAAGCTCTTTCGCTTCCCGACGGAATTTTATGCGTTTTAGGAATTCAGGCATTCAACTTCTTCCCCTCCTTATTGCATAGACAGAATTCGTGTTGGAAGCATCTAACGACGTATTAGACCACCCGGTGTGGTCTAAGTGGAGTATGCGGCGTATTATACCCCGCGTGTCTCAACCTCGACTCATCAGATGAATGATGAATGTGAATGATGAAAACGAGCGCGGCAGTGAAATGCCAAATGAGAAATCTTAAATGATAGTTGGTTGTAATAGGACAGGCATTCTCCTGTCATTAGGCCATCCGGTCCCAACACTTGCAGGAGGGGACGTTTAAGGTCGATTTTCCGTTTATCATTTCTCATTTACTATTGGTCATCGATATGAACATCGAGCTTTCAGCGTCGCGTCGCGATAATGATAAATGAGAAATTTAAAATGGGAAATGCAAAATCGCCTTCTTAACTCCACAACTCACTTTGCAAGCTGAAGCACACTGGCCGCGATAAGATTTGTAAGATGGCGAGAGTTCAACCAGAGAAGATTGAGCGCATCGTAGTTCGCGGAACCAATTGGGTCGGCGACGCAGTAATGACTGTCCCTGCTCTGCGGGAGCTGCGTCGGGTATTCCCGGAAGCTCACATTACACTTGCCACTCGCTCATGGGCCAAAGGTCTGTTCGCTGACGCTGACTTTCTCGATGATATACAGGTGCATGATGGCAGCGGCTTGCTTGCAGTTATTGGCCAGGTTCGCGAATGGCGAAAACGGCGCTACGACCTGGCTGTGCTGTTGCCAAATTCCTTTGGAGCCGCATTGATTGCGTCGCTCGCTCGAGTGCCTATGAGAATTGGGTACGCATCAGACAACCGCCGAGCATTACTGACGCACCCACTGAATTTGCCGGAATGGCGCAGCACAAAACATGAAGTGTTCTATTACTTGAAAATCGTTGCGGAACTGGAGTGGCTGGTTTATCACCGACAAACTTTTCTCGATACACAACCCGATGGTTCGCTTGAGGTCGCCGGTACTCGGAAGTCAGCGGCGATGGACTTCCTTCGCGCTAACGGGATAAACGGTCTTCCGGCTGGACGGCCGTTAGTTGCACTCTGTCCCGGCTCAATAAATAGCCGAGCCAAGCGTTGGCCCTCTGATCGGTACGCGATCCTTGCCGACATGCTTGTCGACAGATTAGGTGCAGAAGTTCTGTTGATTGGATCAGATGCTGAGTCCGAAGTTTCCCTCGAAGTTAGTCGGCGGATGCACGACAGGCCTGTAATGCTAACCGGCAAAACCGACCTGGCAAAACTTGTGGCCATACTCAGTCTCGTAGACCTACTAGTGACCAACGATACTGGCCCTGCTCACATCGCATCCGCACTTGGGCGACCAACACTTGTGATTTTCGGTCCGACTAACCCACTAACAACACGGCCATTTTCTCCCTTCGGCGAGATTGTGCGACACCCGCCTGACTGCGCACCGTGCATGCTGCGCGATTGTCCGATTGATCATCGCTGCATGACGGCCATAACGCCTGATGAGGTTGTTGAACGCGCGGCCGAGATGTTGGGAAGGTCAAACTTGCCACTCGAAATGCGAAAGCCGGGCGACCGCGGCTGTGCCGCTTGATGTGCGGAAAGGCTATGCCTTTCCGTGACGAGTCAAATAGTTTCTTCGAGGCTATGCCTCAATAATTCGCCGAGGCGTAGCCTCGGACACTTAATGAGCACGCGGAAAGGCATAGCCTTTCCGCACATTAGGCGGCCAAGCCGCAACCCTGGGCACACTGAAGTCTCCGCGACAAAGCGCGAGCGATAATAAGTTTGTCGAACAAATAAAATGAAGCAGCGAGCAGTCTTCATTGACCGGGATGGTACGATTTCTGAAGAAGTCGGTTATATCAATCATCAGTCGCGTTTTCGTTTGTTTTCTTATGCGGCTCCCGCTATCAAACATTTGAACCAAAATGGATGGCTGGCAATCGTCACGACCAACCAGGCCGGCGTCGCGCGCGGGTATTTTTCCGAAGAAATGATTCAGACCGTCCACGAGAACATGACGAAAGAACTTGTCAGCAGCGGCGCCAGACTTGATGCAATCTACTACTGCGCCCATCATCCTTCCGTCGGTGATCCTCCGTATCGCGTCGATTGCGATTGTCGCAAGCCTAAGCCTGGCCTCATCTTACGCGCGGCTCGTGACTTGGGTATCGACCTGACCCAAAGTTGGATGGTAGGGGATCGCTACAGTGACGTGGAATTGGCTCGAAACGCCGGGGTGAAATCAGCGTTTGTAATGAGCGGATACGGACGAGGCGAATGGGAACATCAGCGCGAGAGTTGGACATATGAACCAAACTTAGTAGCGGTAAATCTGTTAGAGGCTGTGGGCTCCATAGTTCGCGGGGAGGTCGGCGCACATAATGCGGGCAAGTTTCTGGAGTTCCAGGAAGGAAAAAGTGGAGGCCACAAGGTTGACAGTTGATCGAACCCTGCTGCGAGAAAGGCTGGTTGGGATTGTCAGAAGCTTCTCGCAACGCAGGGTTCTCGTAATCGGCGACTCAATTGCCGATCAGTTTGTGCACGGAGCTATCACCCGCGTTTCGCGTGAGGCGCCGGTATTTATTCTTCGTCATGAGCATACGATGGCAGTTCCCGGTGGCGCTGCAAACTGCGCTGTCAATCTCGCCTCTCTGGGCGCGAGCGTTTCCCTCGTGAGCATTGCGGGTCAAGACGAGGCGGGCCAGGCTCTGATCGGAAAGCTCAAGGCCACTGGAGTAGACTGCAGCGGGTTTCTAATATCAGATAAATGGCGAACGACCACGAAGGTGAGAATACTTGCTGGGCAAACTAATTCGACGCGTCAACAAGTAATCCGAATCGACTATGAAGATGAACCACTAAATAATCCTGAACTACTCCAGCGGCTGCGTGAACAGGTGCTTGAACAGGCAAAGGCCGCGGATGCCGTCGTCATCTCAGATTACAATTACGGTGTCGCCGACGCCGAGATGGTCACCTTCACTCGTGATGCAACTGACGGCCGTAAAATTCCAGTCTTAGCCGACTCCCGTTTTAATTTGCCAGGCTTCAGAGGCCTTACTTCGGCCACGCCAAATCAGGATGAGGTTGAGCAACTGGTGGGCAAGCGACTTGAAACCATTGAGGACTTGGAATCCGCCGGTGAAGAGTTGCGAGATAGGTTGGGATATCGTGCGCTACTCATAACTCGCGGCAGCCGCGGAATGGTGCTGCTTGAAGAAGGAGTAGCGCCCGTTTGCATCGATGCTGTCGGCGCGCGGAATCCCGTTGACGTGACAGGCGCCGGTGACACGGTGATGGCCGCCTACACTCTAGCTTTGGCTTCCGGTTCCTCCTTCCCCGATGCGGCGCGGGTCGCGAACTACGCGGGAGGCCTTGTGGTTATGAAGCGCGGCACGGCCTCAGTCTCGACGGAGGAACTGGAGAACTCGGTGCTTCACTCCGAGTTGCCTTTAAGTAGTGCCACCAAAACTTAAAATGATTGATGCCGCTTCACTGATCCTGGAGCGGGGAGCGCTTGTTGCGAGAGTTGAG
Source organism: Pyrinomonadaceae bacterium (assembly GCA_046262375.1). Lineage (GTDB taxonomy): Bacteria > Acidobacteriota > Blastocatellia > Pyrinomonadales > Pyrinomonadaceae > PSRF01. The sequence goes on along the minus strand of JBHEMV010000034.1, from coordinate 18,776 downwards.
GCTGAGAAAGCAAAAGGTTCAAGGATCGTTCTCGCCAACGGATGCTTCGACGTTTTGCACGCAGGACATGTGCGCTACCTTGAGGGAGCTCGCGCTTTGGGCGACGTGCTGGTAGTTGGAATCAATTCTGACAAACAAGTCTCAGGTCTAAAGGGCGAAGGTCGTCCGATTCTGCCCGAACATGACCGAGCCGAGCTTGTTGCCTCACTTGAGGCGGTTGATCTCGTAACGATATTCGACGAACCAACTGTCACAGAATTACTTCTCGCGATAAGGCCTGACGTCCATGCGAAAGGCACGGACTACACGGAAGAAACGGTTCCAGAGCGTGATATGGTACGATCTTACGGTGGCCGCGTGGCCATCGTGGGAGACCCAAAAGATCACTCCACTTCTCAAATGATTGAAGAATTGGTCGCTAAGCCGCACCGTGAGCGGAAGGATCGTTGAATGCTGACTGCTCGCGGCTCAGCGCCCGCTATTTATTGTTTATGCGGATTCTTGTCGTAAAACTTGGAAGCATCGGCGACATCGTCCACACGCTGCCGGCGGTAGCAGCCCTCCGTCAGGCAATGCCTGATGCGGAAATCTCCTGGGTCGTGGAGTCTCGTTCCGCCGAAATTTTGAGAGACAACCCGCTTCTGGATCGCCTCATCGAAGTCGACACGAAGGCCCCGAGGCGCGGGTTGATGTCTGGGGAGACGCTGCGGGCACCGCGCCAGCAGTTACGTCGGCTTCGCGCCTCAGCCTTCGACTTAGCTTTCGACTTTCAGGGACTACTCAAATCCGCCACAATCGCGCGCCTTTCGGGCGCGCGTCGTATTTTTGGCTTCTCGCGCGACTCTCTTCGTGAGCCTGCGAGCCGGATTCTACTATCAAAGTCCGTTTCAACTCCAAAAAATTGTCATGTTATACGAAAAAATGTATTTCTGGTTGAAGGCGCGTTAGGGATTCCCGGTCCCGAGTACTTCGACGATTTCCAGTTCCCGATTGCGACTACCTCCGCTCATCAGCGGGAGGCCAGCGAGGTTACGCCCGTTTCCGGAAGCGGCTACGCCATACTTAATCCGGGCGGAGGGTGGCCAACTAAACTCTGGAGCGCCGAGCGTTTTGGCCGGCTGGCCGACGAACTCTGGTCTCACTATGGTTTGCACTCGTTAATAACTCATGGACCGGGCGAGGCAGAGCTGGCAGAAATAGTTTTGCAATCGAGTCAGTCCGGCAAAGCGCGCGCCGTGAGTCTCTCCCTAAAGGGTTTTTACGAACTGGCGAAACGCGCGCAGGTGTATGTCGGCGGCGACACGGGTCCAACGCACATAGCGATCGCCGCAGGTGCTCCAATAGTCGGACTATTCGGACCAACCGAATGGTCGCGCAATGGAAGCTTGCGAGAGGATGACATTTGTGTGGAGCGTGTGGACATTGACTGCAGGTCTGACTGTCATCGCCGCGCTTGCTCGAAATGGATCTGTATGGACATTGAGGTGGAGCGAGTGTTTCAAGCGGTTGGAGAAAGATTGAAGCGAGCGCGCAGCATTACAACAGAAGTACGACATGCCTTCTTACCCGTCAGTGTGTAGGTCGCAAAACAACCGACAGACAAGAATGTCTGTCCTACCCTGGAGTCCAACTAATATTGCGTAGAGGTGGAACCTGGATCCAGCGCTGGCGCGTACCGATCGGGTTTTTGTGCGCCGCGCTGTTTCTTTTGCTTGCAAGACCGCGTCCTGCCACACTAATAGCCGGCGCTATTGTTTCGGTTCCCGGGCTTCTTCTACGAGCGTGGGCTTCGGGTCACATCAGAAAGAATGATGCACTCGCAATATCCGGCCCATACGCCTACACGCGCAACCCTCTCTATCTCGGGAGCTTTCTTCTGGGCCTGGGATTCACAATAGGTTCTGGCCGATGGCTGCTGGGACTCCTTTTTGTCTCGCTCTTCGTTGGCATCTATTTGCCGGTGATGCGCGTCGAATCCGCGACGCTCTCGAAGCTCTTTGGCGATAGCTTTCAGCGCTATGCTCAAAATGTGCCACTCTTTCTTCCACGCTTCTCACGTTATCGTAGCGGTGAGCTCAAGAGAGGATTCGACAGCAACCTCTACGTGAGATACCGAGAGTATCGAGCGGCCCTGGGCCTTTCGATCGCCTGGGGACTGTTGGTTTTGAAGGCCTATTACCTGAAATGAAATCGCAGACTCAAAAGCTTAAAGCCTTAACCTTGCTTCTCGGATTCGCAACTATCGTCGCGGCGATGTTCGGAACGATCGGAGCAGGCTTTGGATACGCCCAGAAAACTGGCGGCCCTGTTACTCGACGAGACCCAGCCCTTATTCGCGCGCAGGCGTTCGAGAAGGGTGAAGAGCTTATCTATGTCGCTGAGTTTTCGCGCTCCCTGCTAAGAAAGGTAGACGTCGCTGACTTCCGCTTTACTGCCGGAAGACAGGATCCTGAGGAATCAATCGAATCATCCCCAAGCCAAAATCCCAGAGCCGCTGCCTACTCACTAAAATTTACAGGGGATGTTTCAAGCAAGGGCTTCTTCAGCAAACTTTTTAATCTCCATTTTCGGGAGCGGATCGAATCGATTGTCGAACCCCTCTCCTTTACTGTTCAAAAGACCAGGCGAATAGACGAGCAAGGGAAACGGGCGCGCACCAGCGAATCCGTTTATGCCAACGGAAAAGTTTTTTGGATCGAGCGCGATCCAAACAATCCTTCTCGTACTCCCAGGTCGGCGACCACCGCTTTTACAGGGCAAGTACAAGACGTGCTGTCGGCGATCTATTTTTTGAGGACGCAGCCGCTCGAGGTTGGAAAAACCTTGGAAGTCACAGTGATTGACTCAGGACGCGTGTACAAGGTTCCAGTGAGGGTGGTCGAGAAGAAACGGTTGAAGACTGTGCTCGGCCGAGTTGAGGCGTTGCGACTCGACCCTGATGTCTACGGCCCAAAGCGGATGATTGCCGGCGAAGGTCAGTTCACAATTTGGTTGACTAACGACACTAGACGAATTCCTGTAAGCGCTCGCATTAAAACAGGCTATGGCACTTTCGATATTACGCTTCGAAAAGTTATTGAGAATTCGCGACGCCAGCAGTACCTTACTAAACACTAGCCGGTCGCTGGTTGTTTTGTTCAGCCTCCTTCCGTTCCCTTCATTCACTTTTATTGATATTCCGAGGTTCTTCGTCAGAAGAGTTTCATGAGCTCAGCTCCACTCCTTCATAAGCCGTTTAATCCGACGCCGCTCATTCTTGGCCACCGCGGGGCCTCTGCAGTTGCTCCCGAAAATACGCTCGCCGCATTTTCCCGCGCAATTAAGGACGGTGCGGATGGGTTCGAATTTGACGTTCGACTTTCGCGTGACCAGGTGCCGGTGGTTATTCACGACGCAACGCTCAAACGAACAGGATCAATTGATATCTCTGTTTGCAGTCTGACATCCCAGGAGTTGCAGGAGGTTGATGTTGGAAGCTGGTTTGATCAGCCCGCCCCAACTTCCAGCGAATTCCACTCGGAAGAGAAACTTCCTACACTCGCGCAAGTTCTCGAACTGTCCCGTGCAATAGGCGGCCTGCTTTACATCGAAATGAAGTGTGACGCAGGTGACGGAAATGCGCTCGCAGCTGCGGTCGCCCACGGGATTGAGGAATCTCGAATGGGGAATCGGGTCGTGGTCGCAAGTTTCGATCTTTCCGCCATTGCCGAGATCAAGAAAAATGATGCCGCAATCCGTACTGCGGCGCTCTTCGAACCAAGATTGTCTCGCCCGATTTCAACTGTTCGCCGGCTTCGTATGGTCGATCTCGCCTGCCGCTACGGGGCCGATGAGATCGCGTTTCACTACACCCTTGCCGGCCCTCGCGTGATCGAGAAAGCCACGCGAGAGGGATTAGAGATCGTGTTGTGGACCGTCGATGACCCTGGATGGATTGGCCGTGCTCGCTCGCTGGGTATTAAAGCGTTGATCTCAAATGACCCCGCGATGATGGTGCATTCTCGCAACACATCGCGGGTTTGTTGAAGTCTCCATTCGAGGCCTGAGCGACTGAGATTACCCGCTTACTCCGAACAATCGCATCACGCTTACTTGAAAGTGATCGTTGGTTTCTGTCGAAAATGGCTCCAGATGACAGCGACGACGCACATCTGTATCATTCGCAGCACAACAGGTCCGATAGGAGATTCGATAATGCCAGTTAGAAAAGATGCCGAGATTATTGAGCCTAAAGGCAGACTGGGAGTGCTGCTGGTTGGTCTCGGCGCGGTCAGCACCACTTTCATTGCAGGCGTTGAAGCCGTAAAGAAAGGAATTGGACAGCCCGTTGGGAGTCTGACGCAAATGGGGACGATTCGACTCGGCAAGCGAACTGACAATCGAGTTCCCTTAATTAAGGATTTCTTGCCGCTGGCAAAACTTGAGGACCTGGTGTTTGGTGCCTGGGACATCTTTGAAGACTCAGCATATGACGCTGCAATGCACGCCGGAGTGCTTGAAAAAGAGTTGCTGGGCCAACTGAAGTCTCCGCTCCAGAAAATCAAGCCGATGAAGGCGGTCTTCGATCAGGCTTATGTAAAACGCCTCAGCGGAAAGAATGTTAAGACAGGTGCCAACAAGTTCAAGTTGGCCCAACAACTGATTGAAGAGATAGCGGAATGGAAGCGTAAGAATCGTTGCTCGCGAGTGGTGATGATCTGGGCGGCCTCGACCGAGATCTTTCTCAAACAGCATCCGGTTCATAAGACACTCGAGTCTTTCGAAAACGCGATGCGGCAGAACCACAAGGCGATCGCGCCTTCGATGATCTATGCCTACGCTGCGTTGAAGTCGGGTATTCCATTTGCGAATGGCGCACCGAATCTTACAGTCGACATCCCGGCTTTGAGGATGCTTGCCGAGGAAAATAATCTCGCAATCTGCGGAAAAGATTTTAAGACCGGGCAGACGTTGATGAAAACCATTATTGCTCCGGGATTAAAAGCGCGAATGCTTGGCTTGAACGGCTGGTATTCAACAAACATACTTGGCAATCGTGATGGTGAGGTGCTGGACGATCCGGAGTCGTTCAAGACGAAGGAGGAGTCGAAATTATCCGTACTCGAATATATTCTTCAGCCCGAAGTCTATCCTCAGCTTTACAAAGACTTTTCACACGTCGTTCGCATTAACTATTACCCGCCACGCGGAGACAACAAAGAGGGATGGGACAACATAGATATTTTCGGCTGGCTCGGCTATCCAATGCAGATCAAGATTGATTTTCTCTGTCGCGATTCGATTCTCGCGGCGCCTATCGTTCTCGATCTAGCATTGTTTCTGGATCTGGCTCAACGCGCGGGAATGAAAGGAATCCAGGAGTGGCTATCCTTCTATTTTAAATCGCCACAAACAGCTCCCGCCCTCTACCCGGAGCACGACGTTTTCATTCAATTGATGAAACTGAAAAATACTTTGCGCTATCTTCGGGGCGAGGATTTGATTACGCATTTAGGCCTTGAATACTACGACTGAGATGAAAAAACCGTAACAAAGGGTTTCCTATTCCCATGTCAAAAGGCGACGGGATATTTCGTGAAACCTTTTGGTGGGGATGCGCGCCAAAAGGTGCAATCCAGCGGCCACCACTTACCTCTACGCTACAGGCAACATTTAATGGCAGCGGCGATCTGACACGAAATGTCAGCGCCGTTGCTCAGTTTTCCCCCCGCAGTGCCTTCAATTTTACTTCCTCCTCAATATTTTGTGATGACATTTCAACAGCTGTCGTATATATAGCATCAGTCGTTGTTTTTACGAGTGGTCTGATTACTTGCTAATAGCAAACTTAGGTTAGGAGCTACGCATCAATGTGATTAACGGATCGTTCCTTGCATTAGATAAGGCCGGCCAATAACGGCCGAGCCGAAAAAAGCGCCAAGAGCCAGGGCCAAAAGCGCTCGCACATGCAAGGAGGACGAGCATGATTTCTGAAATGGAGATAGACAAACTAAACAAAACCATGGGAACAGTCTTCCTGGATCCTGATCAGAAAAGTCCGCGCGCCCAGGACTTCGAGGAGCGGCTTTACGCTCGCATCGTAGGGCAGGAGCGCGCAGTGCGTCGCATGAGCGGCCTCTACCAGATATTTTTGGCAGGGATGAATCCGCCCAACCGGCCGATTGGAACAATGCTTTTTCTTGGTCCTACGGGCTCGGGAAAAACTCGCGTGATTGAAGCGGCTGCAGAAGTCTTGTATGGCGACGCCAATGCGATCGTAAAGATTGATTGCGCGGAGTTTCAGCATTCGCATGAAATTGCGAAGTTGATTGGCTCACCCCCGGGATATCTCGGACACCGCGAAACCTCTCCGATGCTGACGCAGGAGAATCTCGATCGGATGCATACCGACGATATAAAGCTTTCACTCATTCTGTTTGATGAGATTGAGAAAGCGTCGGATAGCCTGTGGCAGTTGCTGTTGGGTATTCTCGATAAAGCAACCTTAACGCTTGGTGACAACCGGCGCGTCGATTTCTCGCGTTGCATGGTTGTGCTAACGTCGAACCTGGGTGCAAGAGAGATGTCAGAACTAATCTCCGGTGGAATTGGGTTTGCTCCAGGCAAAGGAGGAAAGAACCCCAACGATACCGAAGTGGATCAAAAGATCTATAGAACTGCTGTGGAAGCGGCCCGGCGAAAGTTCTCGCCTGAGTTCATGAATCGCATCGACAAGGTGGTTGTGTTCCGATCCTTAAAAGAGCATCACCTGCGGCAAATTCTCGAGTTAGAACTCCAGGCTGTTCAGGATCGCATCATGCAGTCGGCCGGAACGAAGTTTGTTTTTCAATGTTCGGACGCCGCCAAAGATACGCTCTTAAAAGAAGGCCTGGACTTTAAATATGGCGCGCGCCACCTGAAGCGTTCTGTGGAACGTTTCCTCGTCTATCCGCTTTCGAATCTGGTCGCCACTGGTCAGATAGGACTCGGTGATCTGGTACACGTGGATTTGGACGAATACAGCCATAAACTGATCTTCTCGAAGAGTTCGGGCGGTGCCCTTATTCACGATCTGCCGACGCCGAAGGAAGAACCGGAGATCGAGGAATCACTTTCCGGCGGAGTTGGTCTGCCAATCCCTCAAGCTACCAAAGCGGCTAAAAAGGGCCAAAGTCGAGGAGAAAAGGCAGAAGGCTAAGACTTCTTACTCCAAGAGATAGAAAGCGCCGTTCACTTAAAAGTGTTCGGCGCTTTCAACTTTTAAACCCACATGATTCAGATGCCGCTGGGTGTCTTTGAACGCAAGATCTTTTGTATTGCTTTATCAGCTGCCTCAGAAAGATATGGGTCACGGGCTGTTAGTGCGTCGCGAAGCGCCGGCAGTGCTGAGGGATCCCCAATTAGACCAAGAGCGGATGCTGATTCCCTTCTGACATCGTCTTCGGCTTTTTCGTCCTGAAGCACTGCGATAAGAGCCGGCAGGCCGCCCCTGTTTCCAATCTGTCCCAGTGCGCGGGCCGCGGCTCGCAACAGAAAAACATCTTGTGGTTTCTTCCGCTTTTGATTTTTTTTCTCAGAAGCCAATCCATATTGCGGACTTAGAACAGAGACGAGGGGCGAGACTGCGGCCGCGCCTCTGATTTGGCCCAGCGCAACTGCAGCAGCGCCTCTTACCTCATCTTTCTTGTCGGTGAGCAGGCGTTCGATGAGAAACGATACTGCAGTTGGGCTGCGCGTAATCCCCAAAGCATAGGCAGCTTCCCGGCGGACAAACTGGTCTTTATCACTCAGCAGCGGGATCAAGTATGCAGCGCTTTCCTCCGCGGGCAATGAGAGAATCGCCGCCGCTGCCGTAGCTCTGACAATTGCTGATGAGTCTTTCAGTCCGGAAGCCGCCAAACGCGACGCTTCTGGATGGTGCATTGAACCCAACTCTGTCACTGCCGCTCGTCTTTCTTCAACTTCCGCAGAACCCAAACGCATCCGCTGCTTTTCAATTTCCAATTGAAGCGGCGTCAAAGACTTTCGAGCGGCTTGATCCTGCATGAAGCCGGCTTCTGTTGCCACAATGCCTTCCAATCGAGGTGGGGTGGCAGCGCCGGGGCGCCCCTGGGCGGCCAAGATCGGCACCAGAAGACCAACAATCACCGCGGTAAAGCGCAAATCTCCCCAATGTGTTTTGCAAGTTTGCATTTACAAATCCGTCGAGGTTTCGGCGGCCTCTTAATCAATCCGCGAGGTTACGGACTGCATAGTATCTACAATTAATACTGCGATGGGAGGGTAAATCAAAAGGTCGGGGATCAGGAGCGCCGTCGAGGAGTGGAAAAGCATGCTCGATTGAACCACTTCCACTTTATGGCGGAACAGTACTGTTAAGCCACTGAAGAATTCCTGCGCATGCCAGCCGACGATAAGACCCAAACCGATGCTTACGGTATACCCGACAAGCAGGAAAGTGTAAGCGGAGAACCGGGTAAACGGCTGGTCGGGTGTCCCTTCATCTCCCATGATGGAATCCTGAATAAGCTTCGGCTTGTAGGTGTAGTGTTTAAAGTATTCACGCAAGCGCGTTGCGAGATGCCATACGCCTATCACAAAAAGAGTTAGTACTACCGCCAGGCCGGCGTAATCAAACATTTGCCATAGATGAGGCCGAATCATTGCTACAAAAAAAGTGGAGAGAAACAACGAGACGGTGGTAAATACAGCGCGCTGCCGCTCACGATTTTCTTGCCGGTCTCGTTCGAGGACCTCATCGACAACTCGATCCCACCTTGCCTGCACCGTAAAATTTCGTGCCCGCCGCGCATGAGGATTATTCGAATGAAGGAAGGAGAATCCACTGTTGGAATGCGCGTTCAGTTGGTCGTCGTAGTAGGCCCGTTCCTGCGGATCGCTCAACACCCCATAGGCTTTAGAAAGAAGAGCAAATTCCCGGGCAGCACTTTCCGAACCGCCGTTAACGTCGGGATGGCGCAACCTTGCCAGTTTTCGGTAAGCCGATTTGACTTCAGATTTCGAGGCGGTTCGCCTAACGCCGAGAATTTTGTAGTAGTCAGTCACTGCGAATCTTCGACTCCCTTAAAACAAGCTTAGATGGAAGACGAGTCTTTGCCAGGCGGCAATTCGCCTAAATTATAACACTTTCTGATTCAGCTTCTAACGGTGTTGTAAGGATAGGTTGGATTTTTGCTTAAGGTGTTTGCGAAGTGGGGGGGGCCAAAGGAGCGGGCGTTGCGATCCCTCGAGCGGCCGTCGAGGTGGGGCGAGGACGTTTTGAGTAGGACGACCAGCTCCTTTGGCGTTGCTGTTCTGTTATCAAGTCTAATGCCGCAATAAGAAGTCGGGAAAACGCAACAAAACCTGGCTTACGCCTGTCCTCATTTGATTAGTGTTCACGAATGAAGACATCCGATGTCCACGATTGAGCGCATGTCATTTCCTAATTGCCGTCACGTGAGCTCGCGCGACTTACAAATTTGAGCAGGGTCCGAACGGCGATGCCGGTCGGTCCTTTTGATCTGTAGGGCTTTGCTTCTTCACCCCACGCGGTTCCGGCAATATCCAGGTGAGCCCATGAAACTCCGTCAGCAAACTCTTTTAAAAACGCTGCCGCGGTGATCGCGCCGGCCCTTCGTCCGCCCACATTCTTGATATCTGCAATATCCGACTTAATTTGCTTGGAATATTCTTTGTCCAGAGGCAACTGCCAGAATTTTTCCCCCGCCTCTTTTCCAGCCACAATTATTTCGTCAATCAATTCTTGATCCGTGCCCAGCACCGCGGCATGAACGTCGCCAAGAGCAATAGAGACCGCTCCAGTTAGCGTGGCCATGTCGATGATTCTTGTCGCGCCGAGTTTCTTCGCGTAGGCAATGGCGTCGGCGAGAATCAATCTACCTTCGGCGTCAGTGTTGATGACCTCGATGGTCTTGCCCGTCATGGCCCGCACCACGTCTCCGGGTTTTGTAGCTTTGCCGGAGGGCAGATTTTCAGCGCACGGTATAACTCCAAGCACAGGAATAGGAGGCTTCAACTGACTAATCGCCAGCATGGCGCCGATGACGGTTGCTCCACCAGTCATGTCATACTTCATCAATTCCATGTTCTCCCCCGGCTTGAGTGAGATTCCACCGGAATCAAACGTCACACCCTTACCTACAAACGCCAGCAATCCTTCGCTTTTCTCGACTCCATTTTGCGGAGTGTACTTGAGCACGATTAACTTGCCGGGCTCGTCTGAACCTCGAGCCACGCTCAGCAAGGATCCCATTCCTTCCTGTTCCATTCGCGCTTCGTCAAGTACGTCTATATGTAATCCGAATTCGTTAGCCACATACCGAGCGCGTTCCGACATAATTAGGGGCGTCATGAAAGCACCCGGCTCATTCGCAAGATCTCGCGTAAAGTTCACCGCTTCACCGATAATCCTGCCCCGTTCAACGCCGCGTAGAAGATCCGTTTTGTCGGCGCCATCTATGACAACTATGAGCCGTTCAACCTCCCTCTTCTCCTTATCTATCGTTCGGTATTTGTCTTGCTCAAACAGGGCCATAATCGCGCCCTGCACAACAACCGACGCGATCTCTTCCGAGTTTCCTCCGAGCCTCGGAACAACAGCAATAGATTTCGCATTTTTCACGCGCAGAGAGCGGACGGCGGTCCCGGCCATCTGTGACGCCTGCGCGGTCGTGTACTCGTTACGCTCCCCTACCCCCACCAACAACAGTCGCTGCGCCTTAATTTTGCTGTTAGCTGCCAGGTGAATGAATACAGTCTCGGCCTCTTTTCCCTTTAACTCCTCGGAATCAATCACCGACTTAATCATGCCCCCGGTAAACGCATCGAGGTCCTTGAGAACGCCTTTGTCGGCTTTCTCGTCTTTGAAAACGGCGAACGCGAGGGCCTGAACATCAAGCTCGGCGTACGGTCCATTTGTACTTTCAATCTGCATGTTTAATGGTTACTCCTACCAATCCTTTTGAACAAGTCTTATTTGTTGCGCTCTTTGAGTTGTGCCCGCGTTTCCCGGTCCACAGTGCGGCGCAGTTCAGTCTCGCGCTTGTCGTACATCTTTTTGCCTCTGGCGATCGCAACCTCGATTTTGATGCGGCGGTTTTTCAAATATATGCGCGTTGCTACCAGGGTCATTCCCTGTTTGACGGTCGCCTGGTCCAACCGCTCGATCTCACGCCGGTGCAATAGCAACTTACGCGTTCGCAGCGGCTCGTGATTCTCGCGGTTACCGTGAGAATAAGGCGAAATGTGTGCATTAAACAACCACGCTTCACCGTCGCGGATGGCGACGTAGCCCTCTTTCAGTTGCACCCGGCCGCCAAGCACGCTCTTAACCTCTGTTCCCGTCAAGGCGATACCCGCCTCGTATTTGTCAAGAATGTGGTATTCGTGAAAGGCGGCACGGTTTGAGGCGAGCACTTTTTCTTCAGTTGCGCCAGGCATGTTTATTCAGCCGTATTCATGGGCTCTCGATTTCTCCTAATTCAATGGACTTTCTGACAAACTGATTAATTGTTTCCGTTCGGAGATGTAGTTGAGAGTACAAGCTTTAGCTTGCTGCTGGGAAACGGCAGCCTAAAGGCTACCACCCCACGCGGGCTGCCCGCGTGGGACCCCGGGTTCAACTCTAAACTTCACTCATAATTCCTTCGACTCTGAGCGGTCGGGCCATTAGTTGCTCGGCTGCCGCACGAACCGGCTTTCGTTCATACAGGACAGCATGTACCTCATTTGTGATGGGCATCTCGACCCGATTGCGATCTGCCAGTAGTTTGACGGCGCGCGTAGTCTTTACGCCTTCGGCAATCTCAGTCATGTCAGATGTAATTTCTTTAAGGCTGCGGCCCTTTCCCAACTCCTGGCCCACAAAACGGTTGCGTGAAAGATTGCCGGTGCAGGTTAGAACCAGATCACCCAACCCTGCCAGGCCCATCAGTGTTTCGGCCTTTGCGCCTTCCACAAGCGCAAGCCTCGTCATCTCGGCGAGGCCTCGCGTGATCAGTGCAGCAATGCTGTTCGAACCATAGCCGAGTCCACCCACCATTCCAGCGGCAATCGCGATGACGTTTTTTATTGAGCCGCCGAGTTCGGTGCCAATCACATCATCATTTGTGTAAATTCGTAGGTTCTCAAAACTCAAACTCGTCTGAACTGCGCCTGCGGCATCGTGATCTTCGCTTGCGGCCACTACTGCGGTGGGATGCTTCTCAACAACTTCTTTCGCGAATGAGGGCCCCGATAAACAAACAAATCGGGGGCTCGACTCTGCGGGAAAGCTCTCAGCGACAATCTGGGAAATTCGTTTGCCGCTTTCAACTTCAATCCCCTTCGCCGCACTCACAATGATCGTTTCCGCTCGAAATCCCGAGGATATATCCGAAAGCAGTCCCCGGATGGCATGGGAAGGCGCAGCAAGTATCATCAGTTCGCCTGCCACGACGGCATCCGCGATATTTTTAGTGGCCCGAACACTATTCGGAATCTGCGCATCCGCCATGTAAACCCGATTTACATGATCACGATTGATCGAATCGACCACTACCGGGTTGCGAGACCAGATAAGAACATCATGGCCGGCCCGCGCCGCATGAATCGCCAGGGCGGTCCCCCAACTCCCTGCGCCAATGACAGCAATTTGCATAGCAGGAAACCTAAGCTCAGTACGACGAAGGAATTGAGGTAACCAAACACTTCATCAACGCAAAGTGCGCAAAGGAATCCGCAAAAGAATGTTTTTCTTTGCGAGCTATGCGATAAACTTCGCGCTCTTTGCGTTTATGCTATCTGAACTTGTTTTCCTTTCCTCGAGTTAACCTGCCTATGTTCGCCCGATGCGCCCATACTATCAGCACCGCGCCAACCATTGCCGCAGCCATCAAAGGCCTCACTTCCCGATTAGAGCGGATGAAAGCGTTGTGCAATAACATGAACAACGGAACAGAAATCGCCGCCAGGATTGAACCAAGCGAAACGTAACGAGTCAACGCAACTACAAGAACAAAAATCACTGCAGCCAGCGTAGCCGCAATCGGCGCGAGCACAATAAACACCCCAACACCTGTCGCAACACCCTTACCGCCGCGGAACCGCAGCCACACAGGAAAGATGTGACCTACGATCACCGCGATCGCTGCCGCCGCCAGCCACCAGTACGCTTCGGCCGCTGCCCCAAACTGTAGGAGCGGATTTTCAACTCCGCCCTCGCCGACAGTTGCCAAACCCAAAATGAGTTTCGCAATCACAACGGCGGCCGCGCCCTTCAACGCGTCAAGTACCAGTGTGATCACACCGGCGCCTCTCCCCGCGCGTCGCGAGACATTCGTAGCTCCCGTTCCACCTGAACCTGTTTCCCGGATATCAGCGCCCTGTTTCGCTCGGACGATTAGATACCCAAACGGTATCGACCCCAGCAGGTAGGCAACAACGATGACAGTCGCATGTCGCAAGCTAGCACTCTATCGAAGCAATTGGTTTAGGCATGAAAGGAAACTGGCACTATAACAACCAGGTTGAGGAGCGACAAGCCATTGCCCAAAGAGCCGTTCTGGGTACAATAATGGTCTTAAGTCTACGCAGATAATAAGAGCTCGCAGACTGATTGAGGAACATAAAGATGAAATCAAAGCTCAGTGGGAAAGGCACTTCGGAAGTTGAAGTCACCCAGATTTCGATAGGTGGAATCTGGCTATTGATTGACGATAAGGAGTTCTTCCTACCTTTCGAAAAGTTCCCCCAGTTTAGGAATGCGACAGTCGGCTCGATTCACAATGTTCAGCTGGTGGATAACCTCGACCTCCATTGGCCCGATCTCGAAATCGACTTGTCAGTGACCTCGATTGGGGAGCCCCAGCAAGTCCCGCGGTTCGCAAAAACAAAGTAATCAATTCGACAAACACAGACTGCACACTCGCGCGGGGCAGGCCACCCGTTTAGAATCAACGGGTTCCGTTACTGCCACCACACCATCCCTGACGGAGGTGAAGCCCACGCCACTCGAATCTAGTAGGACTAAATTTGGAAGGCAGTTTCTCCGTTTCTGTCGCGGATAGCCAATCAAATCAATCTTCGTCGCAGCAGATCCAGCGCCGCTTGCGAGGAGCGCCAGCGAATGAGTTGACGATCACCGGGAATTTGCAGCTTGCGGTGTTTGGTTTTGATGTCGTCGGCGAGTGCGATGTAAACGAGGCCGACCGGTTTCTCTTCGCTGCCGCCTCCCGGACCTGCGATTCCGGTTACTGCGAGGCCAAAATCTGTGCGCGCTCGTTTGCGAATTCCTTCGGCCATTGCTTCAGCCACCGGAGCGCTTACCGCGCCATGTTCGAGAAGCAGGGCCGGCTCAACGCCAAGCGTTCTCGTCTTTGCTTCATTAGAGTAGGTGACGGCGCCTTCTATAAAGTATTTGGACGAGCCCGGAACGTCGGTCAGTCTTTGGGCAACTAATCCGCCAGTACAACTTTCAGCAACCGCTAACGTATAACGTCCGAGTGTCAGCTTCAGCCCGACAACTTCTTCCATCGTCTCGCCGGCGAAGGAAAATACGGCATTCCCCAAACGCTCCTCAATCTGTCCGGACAGCCGATCAAGCAAAACGCCGGCATCTGCTTCGGTTCTACCGCGCGCAGTAAGGTGAATTTCAATTTCGCTCTGGTTGAAAAGAATCGTGGTCTGCGGATTTTCATATTGCGTGTAGACGGGCGCGATCTTTTCGTCAACCGCCGATTCTCCGAGCCCCGCGACGCGCAGAAGCCGCCTTACAACTTTTATAGAACCCGCTCGCGTCGCTAATTTAGGTAGGACATGGTTTTCAAACATCGGACGCATCTCGCGCGGCGGACCAGGCAAGAGAATGATTGCCACACCCTCGTGTTCAGTAAACATTCCCGGCGCGCTGCCGTTCGGGTTGGGAAGAACTTCGGCCTTTTCAATGACCATCGCCTGTCGTGAGTTTCGTTCCGGCATAACGTGACCGAAACTCAGGAAGCGCTGGCGCAGGTCCGCAAGAATATTTTCATCCAGCGACAGCCGGCGGCCGAGCGCGCGTGCTGCGACTTTGCGGGTGATGTCGTCTTCGGTTGGACCAAGCCCTCCGGTCGTTATTACAACTTTCGAACGTCGGGTGGCGTCCTTAATTGCTTCCTCCAGACGCGCATCGTCGTCGCCAACGATTGTTTTTAGTTTCACTTCTATACCGATGCTGTTGAGCTTATCGGTGAGCCAGAGGCTATTGGTGTCGCTACGGTCTGGAGCTAAGAGCTCCGAACCAATGGCGATAATTTCTGCTGTGAGTGTTTCGAGCAAAAGGTAGTCACTCGCGGCCGGAGAATCAAGGAGCCTTCTGCTCTTCCGGATAGATGTCTTTCAATACTTCGGAGATTGGTGGCCGCGCCGTAATAGAATCGAGCGAACGCGTGGGAAAGAGGGAAAGGTCTCTGCGTGGCGATGACAGTTCTTTAGACACGTCGCTTTCGTACGCTTCTACAATCCTCTTTAATTGCTGCTGGCTTTCCGCCAGTAACCCGGCTGCTTGCTGACGCTGCATGCTCTCCAGGCTGGCGATCGCCGTCTTTATTTTCGCCGAACGCTTTGGTGAGCGTTCAATCTGCCGCAGTCGCTTCACGTAGCGCCTCAACTGCCGCGAGGGTGAAACATGAGAACTTTCTTTCAAAACCTCTTCTTCGGCCGCGAAGCCCAGTTGTTCGACCGTGGCATTGTGATCGCCGATGGAATTGTACAAAGCGCCCAAAGCGAACCGACTCAATGGCGGTGGATCCGGCATCATCTTTACGACTTTTTCGCCGGTTTTGATAATGTCCGCCATTTCAAATCTGTATCGGCGCCTGTCGTGGGAGCGAAGAGCATCTTCAGCCGCCACATAAAACCCAAAAATCGTTTCAGTCTTGCGCCTGCCCCGGATTTTGACCGCCACTAAAAGCATAAACCCTAAGCCAACAATACCGACGATAATTAGCGGCGGAACACCACCAATCTTCAATACGGCGACGATCACAATAATTCCTACGGTCGCCGCGACAGCAAAAGTCACCTTCGCGAATGTTTTGTTTACAGTCATGATAGGTAACGCAAACTGTTAGTCTGCGAATGCGCAAGCTGCGAATCGTAGTGGGTCAATTTGGGTTGTTATACCGACTTCTATCGACTTTTTGACGCGAAGCGATCTCATTAGCACCGTGGCTTCAGCCCGGTGGTCAAGTTCTACAAAATGATTTCTTGAACCGTTTCCAACGGTTTCTCGTGATCCTGCTGTCAGCAAAACCGTTAGAAACGGTTCCTTGCCAATTCCGGTTTAGTATCACCGGGCTGAAGCCGCGGTGCTAATGAGATCGCTTCGCGTTGCCCCAGTCCGCGCTCTCAGTAAAAGCGTCGATTCACAGCCATCTTCATGAAATTTCAAACTGACCCACTGCCTGCGAATCTTATCGGTACAAAGCGGAACGTACCAAGCTTAGGAACCAGATGTCGGCTCAACCTGCACGGAGTCTTTGACAGATTACTGTCCCCACTTGCTCAGTAGAAAATTTCCCACCGAGATCGCGCGTAGTCTCACCGGCCAAGACCGCTTCGCTAACCGCTTTCTCGATCGCCTCGCTTGCTTGCGTGTGACCCAGGTATTCTAGCATCATCGCCGAGGTCAGAATAGCGCCTATCGGATTCGCTTTCCCCTGGCCCGCAAGTGCGGGCGCGCTACCATGTACGGGCTCAAAAAGAGATACGCGACCGGGATGAATGTTCCCCGAAGCGGATAGTCCAAGCCCGCCCTGGATGGCGGCGCCGAGGTCCGTAAGAATGTCACCAAAGAGATTGTTACTAACAATGACGTCGTACTGTCCGGGGTCAAGCACCATAAACATCGCCATCGCATCCACGTATTGATGGTTCGCTTCTATTTCGGAATAATCGGCGGCAACTTCCTTAAAAACTCGCTGCCATAAATCGCCGCCGAAGCGTTGCACGTTTGACTTGTCTGCCATCGTCACGCGCTTCCGTCCATGCGCACGCGCATACTCGAAAGCGGCCACAATGATTCTTTCCACGCCACGGCGCGTGTTGAGTTCTTCCTGCGTGGCAATCTCGTCCCCAGTTCCCTTCTTCAGAAAACCACCCGCGCCGCAATAGGCACCTTCCGTGTTTTCACGGAAGACCACAAAGTCGATGTCCTCGACTCGTGCGTTGCGCAAAGGAGTCAAACGCGAATCGAGCAGACGAACGGGCCGAAGGTTGATGTAGAGATCCAAACCGCGTCTCATTCCCAACAGAATGTCTTCTGCGTGCTTATTTGAAGGTATGCGTGGATCCCCAAATGCGCCGGCGAGGATGGCATCGAATTCATTGGTTAGCATTCCCAGGGCCCCGTCAGGCAACGAAACTCCTTCGCGAAGGAATTTATCAGCGCCCCAGTCGAAATGAACCAGATCAAGTTGCACGCTGTGAGTTTCCTTCACCCGTTCGAGCACGCGAATCGCTTGTCCTATGACCTCAGGACCGATCCCATCGCCTGGAATTACGGCTATACGTTTGTTGTTAGCGGGCATAGTGAGATGGGAGGAGGCTATTTGCCTTTGCCTTGAAGATACTGCTCGATGCGAGGCAGGCTTGCCTGCACAACATCACCAACAATCTTCATGCTCTTAGCAGAAATTTTGTCCGGGGTGTCATCAGCTCGATGCCAGTAGGGATAACCGGCTAGCTGAATCAAATCCACCGAATCAATGCCCGCTCTAAGAAAAGGTTCGTGGTCGTCGCCCCCGACGCCTTCAGGACGATCTACAAAATACTTTCCATAATCCAGATCGCGGGCGGTCCGCCAGATAATATCCTGCAACCATCTGGTGCTCATCGTGTCGCGTCCCAGCTCAAGATTCTTGTATCCCATCAGGTCCATCAGTATCATCGCGCGGACGCGGCCCAGCTCATTATTCTTGCGAAGGCGGGAAACATAATGGCGGCTACCGTAGGTGTTGTCCGGAGCATTGGGCTTACTGCACTCGTCCCATTCTTCGCAAAAGGATTCCTCGCCATCGAAGAACACAAGCCAATAAGTAAACTTTGGTTTCTGCGGGCTCGCGCCTAACACCCGGCCCAGCTCGAGCAATGTAGCCACGGAGGCTGCTGGATCGTTGGCTCCTACAAAACGCATGTCTTTGAAGAGCTTCGTATCGTAGTGGCTGGCAATGATGATGACGTCCTTCAACTCTCCGGGAACCTCGGCAGTGATATTCACCATCTTCTTTTCGCCAACCGGCGTTGACGCAGTGAACTCATCTGTCATGATTGCCAACCCAGCATCTCTTAGCGAGTTTGTGAGGTATTCACGTGTTTTTGCGAGTTCCGCTGACCCGGGTATGCGCGGCCCAATATCAACCTGCTTCCGAACGTGCTGCATAGCCCGTTCGCCATTAAACGCGACTGCCCCGGGGATTGGTGGCGGGTTCGAGTCTGCCGGACGTTCCGAAACCCCAATTCGCGTGTTGGGTGGACCATCGTTCTTAGGACAGGCGGTTAACCACAGAGACAAGATCAGCAGTGATAGAGCGAGGATTGCTTTATTTAGAAATGAAAATGAAGCCATAAGTCTTTCAACATGTCGCAGATGGATTTCCGTTCAGTTTTGTCCGCAGGAAGACCAACGAAGTTACACCTTATGCCGCGCAAAAGGCAAAAACGGAAAGTGCCAGGTAGTGAGTCACTTTTGAAGCCGTGCACGCCGGGGCAGTAGCCCGACTTTTAAGGAGGGCTTCGATTTGAACGATTAGAGCCCT
>JBHEMV010000033.1:31954-32428 GCA_046262375.1 Pyrinomonadaceae bacterium | reverse complement strand
CTTCAGTCAGTTCGGTGAGATGAATTCCAGAAGTCCGCGCCGCATCTTCGTCAAGTAGTTTGGCAAGGCCAAAGTCGAGCACCTTCGCCTGACCTTTGCTGTTCACCATAATATTGCCTGCCTTGATGTCGCGGTGAATGATTCCCTGCGCGTGGGCTACGGCGAGGGCATCGCTCACTTGAATGGCGATGGAAAGCGCGCTCTCAAGCTGCAATGGCTTGCCGTTTACCAGTTGGCGTACATTCCGACCGGCAAGGTACTGCATCGCGATGAAGTGCGTGCCGTCAATAACGTTCAGATCAAAAATTGTACAGATGTTTGGATGGTCCAGGGCGGATGCCAGGCGTGCCTCGCGCTCAAAGCGTTTCAGGTTTGCTTCTTTGGTTACAAGCTCTTCTGGTAGTACTTTGATAACAACGGTGCGTCCGAGTTTGGAGTCAACAGCTTTATAGACAGTTCCCTGCCCGCGCGCAC
>JBHEMV010000033.1:0-31944 GCA_046262375.1 Pyrinomonadaceae bacterium | reverse complement strand
CCATTAGTGTATTTGCTTTCGCCTTATTTAACCCCAATGGCGGTCGGTGGGCAACTGCGTTAGGTCCTCGGGGTTGGTTGGCGGCCCGACGCTACGAAATCTATCTGCCGTCCGTTGATGCAGGGCGATCCCAGACCATTGACTCTAAGTCCGATTTCAAATAAAAGAAGCTTCGCGACCGCACCGCGCATTTCGACATAGTCGAGTAAACCTCTTAACCTCCACGAGGAGTTACAGACAATGAAGCCAACCGTTCTTTTTCCACTGGTGATCGGTACACTTTTGTCCGTCGCAAACACTCCGCTCAGAGCAACAGGCCTTCAACTATCCTTAGAGACTTCGAGCGCGCCAGGAATATTCGGCGGGAAGGCAGCCGCTGCCTCGCTGTCGCTTAGTAAGTTCAGCGGCTTACTGCAGACCGCCGCATCCCTGGGCTCGATCACGGGGACTCTCGGATATCCGAGCGACTATGTTCCTCCCATGCGAGTGTATGCGATTGCCACGGATGGTGAACGACACTACACAACGAGGACACCGGCGAATCAGAGCAGATTTACGATTAGCAATATGCTACCGGGAAAGTATTACGTGGTGGCCTACACCGACGAAGCACCCGGCCTGGGCGGCGGTTGGTCCAAGGCAGTGCCCTGCGGATTGAAGAACACATGTCGGGATCACGCGCTGATTCCTGTCACCGTTACGTCCGGAGGTAGGGCCAGCGGCATCAATGTAGCCGACTGGTACACCAAGCCAAGAGTCTTTCCACCTGAACCTTCGCCTAACCACCCGGCGACCGCTGTCTCTGGCATCAGATCCATTGATTTCCGGAATTTCACTTATATGCGGAAAGACTCCGAGTCGTTAGTTCTTCGTGACGGTAAAGAGGCAGGAGAAGGCGAAGAGGGGAGAAAACTTCTTGCGGTAAAATATGTCGACTTCAATGGAGACGGTAACGAAGAGGCCTTAGTGACGATTTCTACCGGCAGGCGTGGCGAGGGTGGCTATTCTGAAGAATATTATGTCTACTCCGAACGTGACGGAAGGCCACGTCAGCTTTTTCACGAGTCGCGCCAGAAACCGCAGTTGATGCGCGTCAAGGGACGCTCAATACTAATTGTCGCTCCCTTCTGGAGGAGCACGGATGCGGGTTGTTGCCCCAGTGCACTGGAGACGGCTGTCTACAGTTGGCGTGGTTCCGGTTTTGTGCGCGTGTCACGCCAACTCAAGCCGTCACATTGATGTTCGCATCTGCCGTTGGAACTTGATGCAAGAATTCTTGTAAGCTCTGATACTTGGTATACAGTTTGCCCTACAGGCCTTGAAGCCCTACGGGGCTGTTCGATAATAAAACGTGGGAGGAGTCTTTTGTGTTTAGCCGATGGTCAACCGTGACCCTGCGGGAGCGAGCGGTTCGAGCTCTTGAGGAGTCCACAAGCATGTTCGAACAGGCGTTTATTCTGCTAAAACAAGGCCGCCGGACGGAAGCAGAGATGCTACGGAATGAGGCGCGAGCCAAGCGTAACGATTCCGTATGGCTGATGGCCAAAGCGAACGAATTAGAGAAGACGTCGCCTAGCGGCGTACCACTACAATACTATGAGGTCTACGCCTCAAGGGCTCATCCTCACTAGTTCTGGGCCGCCAAACTATTCCCAGATTCCCATCTGCCAGAGCATATAGGCGTAGTCAAACGCCACTTCCCGCAAATAGTCGTAGCGACCAGACGAGCCGCCGTGGCCGGCGCCCATGTTTGCCTTCAAGATTATCGGATTATTGTCGGTCTTCAATGTGCGAAGCCTGGCAACCAACTTTGCGCCTTCCCAATAAGGTACCTGGCTGTCATTAAGCGAAACCTTCACGAGCATCGATGGATAATTTTTGCGGCCTACGTTGTCGTAGGGGGAGTACTGCTTCATGTAGTCGTATGCCGCCTTCTCATTAGGGTTGCCCCACTCTATGTACTCACTGGTTGTCAGCGGCAATGAAGCATCGAGCATCGTGTTAAGAACATCGACAAACGGCACCTGTGACACGACCGCTTTGAAAAGATCGGGACGCATATTGCTGACTGCCCCCACCAGCAGTCCGCCCGCGCTGCCACCCTGAATAACCAGCCTGTTACTCGACGTATACTTGTTCTTTATCAAATACTCGGCCGAGGCAATGAAGTCGGTGAAGGTATTCATCTTCTTCAGCATTCTGCCTTCCTGGCGCCACTCTTCTCCCATCTCACCTCCGCCGCGAATATGCGCAATGACGTAGATGACGCCGCGATCAAGCAGACTAAGCCTGTTGGAATTGAAGTTCGGCGGAATTGAGTATCCATATGATCCGTAGCCGTAAAGCAGCAACGGCGCTGAACCGTCCATCTTTGTGCCTTTGCGATAGACCACTGACAGCGGAATCTTTATACCATCCGAAGCGGTAGCGAAGAGACGCTCCGACTTGTAGTTGTTTTTGTTGAAGCCCCCCGGAACCTCTACTTCCTTCAAGAGGGTGGCCTTGCGGGTGTTCATGTCGTAATCAAAAACAGAATCCGGGGAGACGAGCGACTCGTAGTTATACCGCACTACGGGTGTCGCAAATTCCCGGTTTTCGGCAACAGAAGCTGAATAAACCGGCTCCTGGAATTCGACGCGGTGCATCTTGTTGGTTTTGAAATCGTAAATCTCGAGCTGCTCCAGCCCCTTATCCCACTCGGACAAAACCAGGTGGTTCGCAAAAAGATCGATATCGTCAACTTTCACCGCGGGACGGTGCGCCACCAGCTCTTTCCAGTTCTGCTGAACCGGATTGGAAACAGGCGCGGTTACTACGCGAAAGTTTTTCGCTGCCTTGTTGGTGCGGATATAGAACAGGTCGCCGCGATGATCGACGCCATACTCGTGATCAGGTTCGCGAGGACTGATCATTTTAAGTTCAGCCGTAGGCTCGGCGGCCGGAAGATAGCGCCATTCCGTCGAGGTCTTGCTTTCCGAGACGAGAAAGATCATAGCCCGGTCTCGGGAGCGTCGCCCAATCAAGTCGAAGAGTTCGTCCTTCTCTTCAAAGATCAAATCGGTCTTTTCGCTTTCCAGAACATGACGGAAAAACTTGTCGGACCGTTTGGTAACTGCGTCCTCTGTTGTAAAGAAAATTGTCTTATTGTCAGTGGCCCAGGCGACCTGACCCACACGTTCGAATGTTTCCGGCAAAAGCTGCCCTGTTCGCAGGGCCTTGAACTGGAGTTTGTACTGACGGTAGCCCGTGGTGTCGGTTGAATAGGCCAGGAGATTGCCGTCGTCGCTCGGAACAAACTTTCCAATGCTGAAGAACTTGAAGCCTTTGGCGAGTTCATTCTGGTCTAGGACGACTTCTTCCGGAGCCTCCGCGCTTCCCTTCTTCCGGCAGTAAATCGGATATTGCTTCCCCTGCTCGGTGCGCGTGTAATAGAAATAATTTCCCCAACGGTATGGCACGCTATTGTCGGTCTCCTTGATGTGCCCCACCATCTCCTTGTAGAGCTTTTCCTGTAGCCCTGCAGTGGGTTTCATCAAAGACTCGGCATAAGAATTCTCAGCTTCCAAATGCGCGGTCACGGCCGGGTTTGATTTCTCTCTCAGCCAGAAATAGTCATCGACGAGGGTGTCGTCATGAATTTTTGTAGTCTTAGCTTTCTTTTCTGTCATGGGTGGTTGAGGCTTGGTTGCATCTCCATGGGATTGCGCAAAGCTGGCGCTGGTTAAAGTCAGGGAAGTCAAAAAAACAAATGAAAACAAGAGAGGTGTTATCGGAGTTTCTTGCAATCTTTTCATATTGAGACCTTTGTACAGAAAGTTAACCGAGGAAATTCTATTGGACTCGACAGGAGCGCCAACTGGTTATTCAACATGATCCGGTTTTGCTAACGGCGCACGGCCGTCAATCATGGACCGTTCAACCACGTGGCGGATCGCCCCAACCGGAGGCTTTGAATTTGCCGTCTTCTACTATGCAGGGGACAGTGGGGTCGCCATCCGAGAAGGAAAGCATCTCGCCGCGCCGCGCAAGATCATTTTGCGCGTCATAGTCAATGAACGGAATATCCTGCGAATTGTAATAATCCCTGGCCTGCTCGCAATAGGGACATCCCGGTTTGGTGTAGATAACAAGTGCCAAGTTAATCACCCTCCGTGTTTGATTAGTTTAGCAATTTATCTGCGAAGATGAGAAGCGGAGCCCCTTAAGGCGAACTGTTATACAAGCTGTTAGTTTGCCCTCAACCTGGTCGTGTAACGCATACTGTTAGTTTGCCTGCCACTCAGTTAGGACCATTAAAATTCTCGTGTCGTTTCTCCGGCCAAGCAGTTATACTGAGGCCGATGAGCGAACAGGAAATCGAAATCGGCGCGCCTCGGCCCCCTGATAACGAGTTGCTCGACCCTTACGAACGGCTCGTCGGAATCGAAGTTTTGGGCCAGCGAGTGGAAGTACCGGAGAAGAACCGGCTGCTTCGCTGTTTCCAGTTTCTCTCACTGCAAACAATCTCATATGGTGATTTTTGTTGGAATGGAGAGTGCACAAATTGCCAGATCTGGTATCACACCGGGGGAGAAAACAACGGCAATGATAGGCCCGGACTCGCTTGTCGGATGGAAGTGATCGAGGGGATGGTGATTACCTCGATGAGCCAGTTTATCAAGCTCGAAGGTATAACGAAGTAGAACAGAAGTTTGAGAGTTTCGATCCTGAAGGTTGCGCGTTCGAAAGACGGCAGGGGCAAAGTTGAAAGGGTAACGGTGAATAACCCGCTACCCTTTTCCCATGACCATAACCGGTCTGTTGTCAGTTAGTGTCTGCGAGCGTCGCGCCGGTCTCGCCGGAAGTCGCGAATGTCTCCGCGCAGGTCACGTCGATCCTGCCGCAACTCGTGACGATCGCCGCGCACTTCGCGCCGATCAGCTCTGATTTCACGACGGTCGGCGCGCAACTCCTGCTGCGACGCTCCTTCGCGCAGATCCTCGCGATACTCGCGCACGTCGGATCTTGTTTCGCGGAGATCCTGCCTAATCTCGTGGCGATCGGATCGTATCTCCTTCTTGTCCGCCCTTATTTCTCTCCTGTCCGCACGCAACTCCTTGCATTCCGGGCGTTCAAATTTGCAGGGTTTCTGATCTCGGGCCAAAGCCGTTGCCGAAAGAGCTGCAAGCAAAACCGTGATCACAAATAACTGTTGAAAAAGTCTTCTCCTCATTTTGTGTTCCTCCATTGATTAGTTTCCGGGCCAAGTTATTTTGACCCAGCGCTTTTTGAGTTCTCCGGAAGCACGCGGAGGAGAGGCGCAACTCGACCCTGGAAACGCAGCGATGCGTGCCGTTTGGAATTGGTCATAAGTGGGCTTCGAGAACCCCTTGCTGAAGTTTAGACGCGGCTACGGGGACGATGGACGACTTTTATGAGGCAAGAGTTCAAACTCAAACTGTTTGTTGATGAATTTGCAGAAGCTTGAATTTAAATATCAATACTTCGGCACACTTGGATCTATTTCATTCGACCAGGCCGTGATACCGCCCTTGAGGTTGAGGAGGTTGCCGGCAAAACCAGAACGCTTGAGCGCTTCAATGGCTTTCGCACTTCGGCCACCCATCTTGCAGTGCACTACCGTTTCACGTTCAGGATCAATCTCCGACATTCGGTTCACTACCTGGGCCAGCGGAATGTGAACTGAATTTGGGAGCTTTGCCACTGCGACCTCGTTCTGCTCCCGCACGTCAACTATCTGAATGTCTTCGCCGTTATCCAGACGCTGCTTGAGTTCGGTTGCTGTAATTTCCGGCATTGATTGTTGAGGTGTTCCGTTCATAATTCCTCCGTTTCGAGAAAGACTTATTGATGACCTGGCATTCTATCCGCGCGCGGACCGGGCCGACAAGTACATTCATTGAATGGGCCCATGGATTCATCTCAGAAGACTGAGTGGCTTATCGAGCGGCTCTGCCGCCGCACAGTGCGGTAAGCCTATGGCTTTCCGTTCGCGCCTGATCTCTAATTTTCCTGAGGCTCAGCCTCAGGAAAGGCATTGAAGAAATACCAAGCCGGTAAGGCAGAGCCTTACTGCACTGTGCGGCGGCGGAGCCGCAGAACCTTCAGCTTGAGAACGACTTTAACCTTGCCGCATTGCGGCCATGTTGCAAGAGCAATGATCCGCAAGCAAGATCCTATACTGAGCCCTTCTGATCACCACTCTCATAGGCTACACTTTTGCTGAGAGAGCAATCTAATTTTTGGGGTCCAGCAGACAATGCGGTTTGAATTTTATCACTCCGGCCTTGACGCCGTTCCGAAACTCTCCGTTGATGGTACCGTTTCAAACAGCATCCACTTTTCCCACTGGGAAGGAAACGGTACCCCTGCCGAGGTCAAAGCTGATACCTCAACTGAAATTGCTTTAAATCTCGTCGCCTCGCCAAACGGGAATGAATTGACGCGCGGCATTGAGCTGGTCACTAACAACCATTTCGATACTGACGGCGTCCTTTCTGTTTGGACCATTCTGACTGGAACACGGGCGCTTGATCTAAGCGAGAAATTAATTCCCGCGGCGGAAGCCGGCGACTTTTCCGAATTCACAAACGAAACGGCTGTGCGCGCGAGCATTGCCATTCAAGGCTCGGATCAACCCAATCCGGGTGAGGAATCCGGCTCGCCCCTGGCTTGTTATCTCGCCGGCACAAATGTTGACGACGACGCCAAAGCCTACGAGCTGGTGCTGCCTGAAGTCGAACGGATTCTTACCAGGACTGGTGAGTATGAGCATTTGTGGCGTAAAGCCTGGGACAAGATTGCTACGGCGTTGGAGAGCTTCGAGAGCGGCGCAAGTAATGTAAAGGAATTTACTGACACGGATTGTTCATTGGTTATCCTGGCGCCCGAAGTGTTTAGTTCCACAGGCTTCAATCCTACGCGTCATGCAGCGCCTTACACGGCAATTTCGCATTACGCCAGGGGTCAGCTCTTTTTGATAACAACGCCACTGCAAGACGGTTGGGCTTATCGAATCGACTATCCTTACTATTCCTGGGCAGAGACAGTAGTTCGACCGCGCATCGTACGCCGCGATTTTTCGCAGCTCCTGCTGGAGCTTAATCAACTTGAGCCCAAAGGCGACGGCGTATGGAAATTGGATAACAGTGAAATGACTTCTGCGGTCAAGTTTCTCGGTACTGAAGGGACGCTCGCAGCGTCGAGACTGAAGCCGGACGAAGTCGCAGAAATTCTTAATGCGGCAATGTCATTGAAGCCTGCGGTAGTTAATGCCTAGCCGCCGAGCTTAGCTCATCATAAAAATGCATGACGTAGTGATTATTGGCGCCGGCCCGGCTGGTCTCTCGACAGCTTTTTGGTGTGATGAACTGGGCCTCGACACACTCGTGCTTGAACAAGCCGAACAAATTGGCGGGCAACTTCTTTCTGTCCATAACCCGATCGAGAATTACCCGGGTGTAAGCGCTGGTAACGGCCGCGAGTTTCTCGAGCGCTTTTCAGCACGAGTCAGCGAGGCTGACTTTGACCTCTGGACGAGTGTTGAGATTGAGACCGTTGATTTGAAGGCAAAGCGAATTGCCTTGCGAAGCGGCGAGGAGTTGCAGGCCATCTCGATTATCATTGCCACGGGCGTGAAGCGCAGGCAGCTCGGAATTCCCGGTGAAAAAGAATTTGTCGGTCGCGGCATTATTGAATCATCCACCAGGGATCGCGAAAACTTTGCCGGCAAAGATGTCTGCGTCATAGGTGGCGGCGACGCGGCGGCAGAAAATGCTCTTCTCCTCGCGGAAGTTTGTCCAACCGTCACACTCGTAAATCGGGGTAAACGTTTGAAGGCACGTCCTGCCTTTATTAGCGAATTGCAGAATCAGCATTGCATAACTATTTTTCCCGAAGCGGTCGTCACCAAACTTCTGGGAAATCAGGTTCTGGAGGCAGTCGAAATACTAAGAAAAGGTGCACTGAAGCCCTTTCAGATGGCTGTACGAGGCGTGGTTATCCGCGTGGGCGTTGAACCAAATACAGAAATATTTTCGGCGCAGTTACAGTTAGACGCTCAGGGTTATGCTGTTGTAACCAGTGAACAGGAAACCAACGTAGCGAATGTGTTTGCCGTTGGCGACGTATCGAATCCTTTGGCGCCTACAATCAGCGGCGCAACCGGCGCCGGGGCCACTGCGGCAAAAGTGATTGCGTCGCGTTTGAGTGGCCGTTAATGATCAGACGATGACTGAGCAACTTCTGATGGATGGAATAGCCTACAGTCAGACTCCTTATACCGATGCTCATATCGCAGCGTACCCGATCGAGTACATCGCCGGGATTGACTTGTACAATGCCGGAGAGTTTCATGCGGCCCACGACGTTTGGGAAGAACGCTGGATGGGTGAGGTCGGCGCTCGGGAAAAGCTTTTTCTGCAAGCCATGATTCAATCAGCGGTGGCTTTCCATCATTTAGAGATCGGCCGTCCTGGCGCAGCGCGCCAAATGTATCTAAGGGCCAAAGAAAAGTTTGCGCGTTTGGGGACGAATACCTTTATGTCTCTTGACCTTGTTGACTATCAAATACAGCTCGATGCTGCGCTCTCGTGGTTGTTAACTGTCGCTGATCCGCGGGAGTTGAAGCAGCCGGACATTCAACCACCTAAAATTGCACTACTGCCTGAAATAACGAAGTACGAGTAGGAGCATTCTTGTTGGCCATTCTCAATCATATAAGAATGCTGCTACTGGCTTCGTGGCTGGGCGCGGCAATACTTTTCAGCGCGGTCGTCGCTCCGAATGTGTTTCGCGTGTTAAGAGCCTTCGATCTGCCTAACGCGAATGAGATCGCTGGCACTATTGTTACCCGCACGCTTTCAATTGTTAATACAGCCGGGTTTATTGTCGGTTTGCTATTGGTCATCACCGCTTTTGGACTCAAAGCGAGTTATCGGCAACGATCGTTCATTTTTCAAATCGCTATGCTGATGATTCTTTCGGTTGCCACGGCAGTGGGGGAATGGGTAATTGCTGCAAAAATGCGCGGCCTGCGCGCCGTAATGCGTCTGCCAATTGATCAAGTGGC
Organism: Pyrinomonadaceae bacterium; assembly: GCA_046262375.1. Lineage (GTDB taxonomy): Bacteria > Acidobacteriota > Blastocatellia > Pyrinomonadales > Pyrinomonadaceae > PSRF01. The sequence continues at coordinate 22,874 of JBHEMV010000033.1, read as the reverse complement.
TCTCAATGAACCGAATCGTATGGCATTCGCAACACTGCACGGGTATTCTGTTGCGGCACTTGGTATTGCTATAGTGGTCGCCTTGATTGCTTTCTTTCTTGTAGCGAATCGCGTCAAACCGAATTAAAAAGCTGGAACCACCGAAGTTGGAAATTATCGAGCAGATGGAGGACTGGAAGAAACGCTACGCCGACTGGCAAAACGCCCGTGGTGCGTCTTCTGGAAATGGCGACGTGGGAGAATCTTATCCTTCTGTGAAGAACCGGCGCGCTCCGTTTTCGCCGGCCCGGCGTGCATTGCCCATGCTTAACCTCGCCCTCATTTCTTCAGCAGGCGCCTATATCGACGGCACCGATCCTTTCGACACCGACACGGCGGCGGGAGATTTTAGTTTTCGCGAAATTCCGACCCAGATTGAAGCGGACGACCTCCGTTTCGCAGCGCGAGGTTACAATCCCGCCGCCGTTGAAGCCGACCGCAACTCATTGTTGCCGCTTGCTCGGCTGTTTGAATTTGAGAGCAATGGAATTATTGGCCAACTCAACCCCGTGTTTTGGACTCTTGTCGGTTTCATTCCCGACGCCGGAAGACTTGTTGAAGAGATGGTTCCTCGGCTCGTTGAACGCGTCGAACGATATGAAGTGCAAGCGGCGCTATTAATCCCAGCTTCGCGGCTATGCCATCAATCCGTTTCGCTTATTGCGCGCGCGCTTGAGCAAGCGGGTATTCCTACTATGACTTTGGCTGTCGTTCAGGACGTGGTGGAAAGCGTTCGGCCACCTCGCGCGGCGCTGTACGAGGGTGAACTCGGTAGCGTTGCCGGTCTCCCAAACTGGCCCGAACACCAACGACGCGTTCTCGATGAAGCACTTCGCTTAATCGAACCCATGGACCAACCGGGAATTCGCAAGCTTGTAGTTCAGTTGGAGACCCAGGTAGAAGAGGCGCGGGGCGAAAGATAACTCCAGTCAGTCTATCAACCTTTCCCTTCTGCATAACCAGCAGTCATCCACAGATTACGCAGATTACGCAGACTGGAAGAAAGCTGATCGTCGTTCTTTTGGGCATTTGAGACATTGCTTATAATCTGTGGAATCAGCGTAATCTGTGGAAAGTGTTCGGGAGTTTGAGTGTCGAAAGAAATCTGGTTAGGTCCGTTGTTGGGCAGCAATCGCTGGCGGTTGATTCGGCGTTGCGCAGACCTTGTGTCCGAGGGTATGAGGGCCCAATGACAAAAGCCGGGCGCTTCTTCATTGTTCTCACGGCATTGGCCGGCTTAACTATTCTCTATCTCCTCTTTTGGCCGGTTTCAATTTCACCTCAGGCATGGACTCCGCCAGATGCCCCGCCTTTAAGCGGTCAGTACCAAGAGAACTCTCAGCTATCGAGAGTCGAGCGCCTCTCAATAGTACAAGCGGGAACAGGCTTCGCTCCGGAAGATGTCGCACTCGATGCCCTGGGTCGCATCTATGCAGGAATCGACGATGGCCGCATCATACGGCTACAGGCTGATGGGACCCATCCGGAAGTTTTTTCCAATACACACGGACGTCCGCTGGGATTGGTATTCGATTCAACTGGCAACTTGATTGTTGCTGATGCGATTAAGGGGTTGTTGTCTATTGGCCATGACGGCGTGGTGTCTTTGTTAACGACGGAAGCAGACGGATTGCCTTTCGGTTGCACCAATGACCTTGACGTTGCCGCTGACGGAATTATTTACTTCACCGATGCTTCCAGCAAATTTCCGTTATCAAATTTGACGGCAGATTTGCTTGAGCACCAACCCAACGGCCGAGTGCTTGCATATGATCCGAAGACCAAAGTCACACGGACAATTCTAAGTCACCTTTATTTTGCTAATGGTGTTGCAGTGAGTCCGGATCAGTCGTTTCTGCTCGTGGTCGAGACAGGCGAATACCGCGTGCATCGGGTTTGGCTTAATCAGGGCCCACAGCAGGTGATTTTCGTCCAGAGTAAGACTTGGCCCGGTGGTCCCAGGTATGGAAAGTCGGAGATCTTCATCGACAATCTACCTGGCTTTCCCGACGGCATTTCCTCAAACGGGCGAGACAAGTTCTGGCTGGCCCTGGTTAACTCTCGAAACAAAGCTCTCGATAAGCTGCTGCCTTATCCCTTCCTCAGAAAAGTTGTTTTTCGTTTGCCGCGAATTCTTCAGCCCGGTCCCAGGCGGACCAGCTTCGTGCTAGGCCTCGACCTGAAGGGACACGTTGTGGAAAATCTTCAGGACGATTCAAAACAGTGTTATGGCCGCGTTGCAAATGTCGTCGAACATCAAGGCGCCCTTTACCTCGGCAGCATCGGCGAGAACACTGTTGGACGTTACCGTCTTTCCTCCCAGACCAAACGGGCAAGATAAAAATTCCTCCAAAACTCGTCACTTCTCAGTTCCACATCCTGAAAAAGCTAAAAGCTTGAAAAGCTCAGCGTTTCAGCTTTTCTGCTTTGCCCTAAAAGTCTCCGTCGGTGCGCTTCGGCTTTGCCCCCTGATGTGGTCCGTGACTTTTGAGGCAAAGCCCTAAAGCTGGGCTTTGCCCCATATGTCCCTTTTGACCCAAAACTCCCGTTTTTGACTCAGAAGTCCCCGGCCACGGCTCCCCGGCGTCCCTCATCGCTTGCGGCGCGGGAATGCAGTGCTTTAATCGCTCGACACGGGTCTAACGCCACCCCAATCTGGCGTCGGGCTTCGTGGATAGCCAGCCTGACCCATAAGTCAGACTCCTGACCCCTAAGTCACTCCCGTTTCCGACTTCTAGGGCAAAGCTCTAAAGCTGGTTACTAACTACACACTGTATACCTGCTTTCCAATCGGCTTTTCCACAATAAGCCTACTAAAACGGCTAGCCAGATAATTTCCGGGTCTAGTGGATACGGGGTATCCACTTTACCTCCTCAATAGGCTGGGTTCGATCGTTCTCGTAACCCTTTATATTGTTTAAATTAAGGGCAGTATATGCTCCTCTGCAACGATGGCACGCCCATTGAATAAGAATTTCCGAACACGGCAGAATTAACGACCCGTAAACCGCCAATCCTGACAGGCGAATTACAAACTCGGTTCCCCCGGATAACGATCATGATAAATCTACTATCGGCAGCCACCTCCACTCCGGAACATGCATTTAGGACGACAGACCTCACTAGTTCTCTTATGCATAAACTTTCGCCCGAACTCATTAACACGCTTAACTCCCTGGGCGTCCATCAAAGGTATTCGGTGGTGGACAACTATCCTGAATTTTTGTCAGGCAAACCGGTGAACTCGAAGAGTTCAACGACCGAACTTGGCGTGGGCGCTGCGAAGCGTTGTATTGAGGAATGGCAGGGAGATCCGTCGCGAATTGGGCTGCTGATTGCCGCCACGAATACTCCCGACCAGATGCTTCCCTGCCTGGCCTCCGAGGTGATGGGAAAGACGCACGGGCTTCTATCTCGATCAATTCGAACAGTCAGCATGCAAGCTCAGGGTTGTTCGGTGCTGCTGAAATCCATTGAGGTAGCTCAATGGTATCTCGCCGCAAATCCGGGCCAGATAGCAATGGTTCTGATGGCCGAAGCACACACGCGCTATGCCGCGCCGCTCTTGCGCGATGAATACTACGGTTTTCGTGAACTCTTAAGACTTAGAAGGGAGCAGAAATTAGATGAAACCCAGTTTGAACAAAAGAGGCTGGATACCACCTTCGTCGTTCAATCAATGCTATTTGGCGATGGTGCGGTGGCTTTGCTCGTCGGAAACGAGGAAGGAAAACCATCCTTTGGACCAATCTCCCACCTAACCAATGATCAGCCTGATGATGAAAATCTTCTCACCATGACCAGTAACAGTTCGCATCCGCTTCTGAAGGGAAAGCCACAATACTTTATGCGACCGACCGTGCCCGCTCGAGGCGCGCACTACGCGGTTACCACAGTGAACAAAGTCCTCGAACACCCTGACTCCCCGGTTTCAAGCCTGGGACAAGTTGACGATTGCCTCATTCATACCGGCAGCAAAAAGATACTTGACGGCGTTTGCTCGCAGCTGCATCTGGAAACCGATTCCACGAAGGTGCAAGGCTCGTACGAGGTTTTGAAGAATTATGGCAACCTGTCGAGTGCCTCAACCGGATTCATGCTCGCGCAAAAGGACGACTGGAAAGGTCCAGCGATGGTTGTAGGCTTTGGGGTGGGATTTACGGCGAGCGCCGGAGTCATGAATTACCCTTAGATTCGTTAGACGGATTTTTCCTATGCATCGGCGTTTTCCAGCGCGGGCTGGTTGGCCAGGAGGCTCGTGATGGTGTGGTTTATCTGGGAAAAGTCGAACGGCTTACCGATAATGCCGTTAACCAGATTTTCCTCTCCCGTGGGGGCAACTGTACCCGTTCCATAACCAGTAACGAGTACGATATTCATATCCGGCCAACGCTTGCGAATCTCCCGCGTAGTCTCCCACCCGTCCATCTCCGGCATCGCCAGATCAGTAAACACCAGATCAAAATTGTTTCCCGCCAACGTCTGCAAAGCGTTCGCGCCACTTTCAGCGAGCAGCACACGGTGGCCCATCACTTCCAGCATCTCTGCTAGCGTCTCTCGCACCGCGGACTCGTCATCCACGACCAGGATTGACAGCGAAGGCACTTCGGTGTTCATAACCGGCGCTGCAACAACTTTTAGGCTCGCCTGGCTAGCCGGCAGATCGATAGTGAAAACGGTCCCGCCTCCGGGCTCCGACGTAACACTTATAGATCCTTCGTGCCGTTCGATGATGCTATAGCTCACGGAGAGTCCGAGGCCGGTACCCTGGGTGCCCTTGGTAGTAAAGAAAGGATCGAAGATTTTTTGCCGCACGTCCTCCGGCATTCCCGTGCCTGTATCAGCAAATTGCAGACGCAGCCGGGTACCCTCGCGCACACATCCCAGCGATAATCTGCCGCCCGTCGGCATTGCATCGACCGCATTGACAATTAAGTTGACAAAAACTTCTCGTAGTTCGGAAGCACTGCCAAAAGTAAACAGACCGCTTTCCGCGTTCAGCTGCACTTCATGCTCGAGACCACGCAATTGTGCTTCGTTTTGCCAGCGCGTGCGAGTAATTTCCATCGCGTCGTTTAGCAAGCTTGAAACGTCAAGCATCTCAAATTCCTTAACGGGAGATTTGCGAGCGAACGTTTGAATACGACGCACAGTAGCGGCCGCATCTTCGGCGGCAGTTTGAAGAATCTCAAGATTACGCACCAGCGCTTCGTCCTGAGTTTGGCGGCGCAAAAGTTGCGCTCGGCCCAGAATTGCCGCCAGCGAGTTATTAAAGTCGTGGGCTACACCCGATGCAAGCTGGCCCAGAGCACGCAGCTTATCGGCTCGAGCAGCACGTTCGCGCTCTTCCTTCTGTTCGGTTATGTCGCGGGCAATGCCTAGCACGCCCGTTATCCTGCCTTCGACTACGAGGGGTGAATGATCGACTCGCGCAAAGCGCAACCTGCCGTCAGCAGAAAAGTAACGCATTTCATAAGTTTGTGGCTGTCCGCGCAGAGCCGCTTGCAGTTTTTCGCTCGCGATCCCACGATCCGCTTCATACACAATGTCGACAAGATCACGGCCTATAAAATCTTCGCGTTTGAATCCCAACGCGAGAAGTGTGGCGCTGTTACACCATTTAAACCGCCCTTCCATATCTACGGCGTAAATCGATTCGCGAGCGCTCTCAAGTATGTTTGTTAACAGTGATTGATGCTCGCGGGCGACAGCCTGTACCTTGCGTAATTCTGAAAGATCCCGTGCGGTGCAGACCGCGGCCGTTACTGAACCAGCCTTGTCTAAAACCGGCTCAATTGAAACCAAAATCGGGCGGTTGAGGCGGTCAGGCGTAACCTCGACAGTAACACTACGACCCACTTCGAGCGCTTTTTCCACCAGGCAGACCGAGTCTTCGGATGTGGTTTGCAGGATGTTGCAACACTTGCGTCCCAACAGCGCGCGAGGATGAGACGCTTCCATCGCGGCGCCTGCTCTATTAACTCGTTTCAGAAGACCGTCGCGATCAAAAATAAATATTCCGTCGGACATTGCATCGAAGGTTGTCTCCCATTCCGATTTGGCCTTCATTACCATTTCGAAAAGTTCAGCCTGCGACATCCCAACGGCCAGACGCTCAGCGACTGAGTGCACCAGCGATAACTCGTCTTCACTCCAGGAACGTGAGCGGTCGGTTTGATGAATGCACAACACCCCACGGAAAAGGCCTTTGACGATTAGCGGATAATTGATTTGGGAACGAACGTTAACTGTTTGAGCGTGTTTTCGTATAGCGGCGCTGAATTCTGCCGGTCCTTCGTGATGGTTTAAGGAGTCGGCAATGACAAGAGGCTTCGACTGCTGGAGTAAATGGCGGCCAATCGGATCTTCGTAGCTGACCCGAAGCGAGCTGATGCTGGTACAACCGGGCGCAACATACTCATGTTGGACTGGTGAAATTGGATTCTCGCGGTCGTAGAGATGCATGTGAACTCGCGACGCAGCGAGAGCGACTCCAAGTTCCAGCGTTGTGGTACTCAAAACTTCGGGCAAGCTAAGAGAAGCGCGAATAGCCGTTGTCACACGGTTAACCAGCACTTCTCGTTTCGATGTGGCCTCGGCTCTTTGGTAAAGCTCAGCCTGACGGATGGCAATTCCTGTTTGGTCAGCAACCGCCTTTGCAAGCGCAATGTCTGACTCGTTCCAGTGGCGGAGCTCACGAGTGGTCGACAAAGCAAAGGCAGCAATGGCCTCGTCGCCCACTCTTATTGCCACATACATGATGGACCGCACATCGGCCTGAGCTAAAATGCGCTTGTAAACATCCGCTATCCGGACATCATTAGCGGCATCGTCAAAGCAAAGGACTCCGTTCTTATTAAGTGGCTCAATCAAGACCTTTACGTCTTCCATTTCAAAGTTGGCCCCTGCCGGAAGAATACCCTGTGCGTGATACTCCGCCACGTTCACAAGCCGAATTCGCTTTTCGTCTCTTATGAACAGAGAGCAACGATCAGCATTCAGATAGGAGCCTAGCTCATGAACAGCAGCCCGGAAGATTTCTGAGGTGTCTAACGAGCAGCGTATTACTTGTGAGATACGGTGTGTCATGGCCTCGCGTTGAGACTGCTGCGCCAGCGCTTCCTCTGAGCGCTTGCGGTCCGTGAGATCGCGAGCGATGCCTTGCACACCTATTGGGTTTCCATCCCGATAGACAAGTCGGGTGCTTACTTCCAGCCGAACACGACGACGGTTTTTCGTAAGGATCTCGAGCTCATAAACCGTGGGAGCTTTGTCATCAGTTTTTTGAGCGAGCATCTGCTGAGCAATGGCTACGTATTCCGGCGCCAGAACATCAACAATATTCATCCGGGCAGCTTCTTCCCTGCTATAGCCCGTAATCGTCTCACCACTTCTATTAAGTGAAGTAAAGTTTCCCTTGATGTCGTGCGTATAGATAATGTCGTTGGCATTCTCAAATAGTTCTCGATAGCGACCCTCGTTTTCCTGCAATGCTTTCTGCGCTTTTCGGTTCTCGGTTATGTCTGTGGCAACCCCGATCACACCAATTACATTGTCATCGTCGTCTGTAAGCGGTGAATATCGAGCTTCAAATGACAAATCCCCAACGTCGACTGTTCTCGAAAAAGTGTCACCAGCCAGCGCACGGCGTATATTCTGGAGAACCTCGGGATTATCACGATAGATCTCGAAGACTGATCGTCCGACCATTTCTCCGGGTTTCCAACCGAGCGCTTTTAATCCTTCTCCTTCCGACAAAGTGAAGACGCCATTTTGATCTAGTGCAAAAAGTATGAGAGAGGCACTGCTAACTACGGTACGCAGCCGCGCCTCGGTTTGGCGGAGCTCCTCGCGTCCCCTTCGGCGATCGGTGACGTCACGAATAACAGCCTGGACAGCAGGTTGACCTCGGAAAACGAAAGGCATTCCGGCCACTTCTACGTGAATTACTTCTCCATCTAGTTTGATGTGTTTCTGTTCGTTCAGTCGGGCAGGCGAGCCTTGTTCCTCGATCTTGCAAACCCAATCACGCACAACTTCGCGGTAATCGGGATGAACCCGGTCTAATATCGGTTTGCCAATCAACTCCTCCGGGCGAGATGCGCCCCAGAGACGTTGAGCTGCAGGATTTACGTAAACAAATTTGCCATCAGCGTGGACGATGATCGCTTCAGGGGAGAGTTCCACCAGTCTCCGATAGCGTTCCTCACTTTCCTTTAGCGCTTCCTCAGCAAGCTTTCGCTCGGTGATGTCGCGGACTACGCCACGAACTCCGATGGGCTGTCTTTGGCGGTCGCGCTCAATTGTGATTAGTCCCTCAAGGTATCGTCCGCAGTCCTGGGCATCCTTGAGAAAGTGCGTAGAGCGCAGCGGTGAATCGTGTGAAACTATTTTGGTCTCATCTATATCTCGGGCGGCGGCCTCGCTCCCGATTAACATACTGAGATGGCAACCAACAATCTGGTCAGGTGATTTTCCAAAAAAACGGGCTCCGGCTCCATTGATGCTGGTGATATACCCATCCATGTTGCGCGTGTAAATAATGTCGGCTGCCTGCTCGACAAATTCTCTATAGTGCTTCTCTATACGACCGCGCTCGGCGAGTCTCGCAACCTTCACCAACAGCTCCTCGTGGCGAAATGGAACATCAAGGTAGTCGTCAGCCCCTGCGGTCAAACCTTCGATACTATCCTCAAGAGCATTACGAAGACCGCTTATCAGTAGTACTGGAATATGGGCCGTTTGAGGTTTAGTCTTGAGGCGACGGCAAAGTTCGATCCCGTTGACAACCGGCATTACCACATCGCTGATGACCACGTCAGGCTCAAACGAACTTAAAAACTCCAGCGCACTACCACCGTCGCCCACAGACGTGACCTCATACCCCTCTGCCTCGAGTAACTCGGTTAGGAGGGCGCAAATTTTCTGATCATCGTCGACAATCAGGATTCGACACTTTTCCGAGAGAGCCTTAATCATCTGTTATCTGAGTTTGAGGGCAAAGCCGCATTGGGCGGGTATCGAGCGTTTGCGGGAAAAAGAGGAAGAAGTCAGCGAGCTTGGAGTTGTGCTGGAAACTTATTAGTTAGCTGATTTAGGAAGGTGATTTCCCATAATCGCTGCGGCAGTATAACAAAGTTGGCGAAGGTTTGTCATGCGATAAAGGGCCTGAAAACCTTCAGTTAACTGAGGATTGTGGTTTCTGGCGACCTAATAGGGTTAGGTTCGACGTCTCGAGGGTGCTTGTCCCTCGGGAGTTTTAGCAAAATAGCCGGGCCGGTAATTGAGTTTTAGTTTCTGTTTGCGGAGGGGGTCAATTACCTCAATTTGAATTCGACGATATGACCCATCGCGAGCTTTGTTTGCTGGAGCATAAGCCACCAGATACTGTTCGCGAAGATCGCGCTGAATCTGGGCAAAAGCGCCTCGCAACTCGCTTTCGCTGCGCGGGAAATAGGCTCGACCGCCGGTCTGCTCGGCGATTTTCCGCAGCGAGCCCATATCCACACCGCCCTGGTAACTGTCACCGATTCCAATCGCGTATATAAACGTGTCCGCCTTTTGAGCGCGTTCAATCGCATCATGCATCTTCACCTGGCTTATTGTGTCTACTCCGTCGGTGAGAAGGATAATCGTACGACGTGTATTCTCAGCAGAGTCCGATAGGATTTCATTCGAAGAGGCCCAAACAGCATCCCATATTGCTGTAGAACCAGCGAGGATCTGGTTCGTGTCCGATATGGGTGGGGTGCCACCGACTACTACGCCGCCGCCGATGTAACCAGAGGGCGGCACAAACTCCACTCGATCAATAGCCCGACGCAAGCGATCAAGGTTTCCGGTGAGCCCTTGTTCCAGAGTGACCTCTCCGGTAAACGAAACGATCGCCGCCTCATCCTTGTCCGGGCGCATTACCGCTTCAATAAAAGACCTCGCCGCAGCTTTTTCGTCGGGCAGGGTGCGCTCTTCTGACTGACTGGTGTCGATCAGCACCGCTATTGAGAGCGGGAGATCGGTATTCCGCTGAAAGGTAAAGATCTCCTGCGGCTGACCATCTTCGAGCACCCGAATATCTTCTTTCTTAAGATCGCTAATGAAGCGCTTGTTGCTGTCGGCCGCAGTAAAGAAGATGCTGGTAAGGTTCGTCTCGACGCGAACAATTTCTTCCGACTCCTGCGGACTTTCCTCTTTCGGAACAACCGTGGGCGCGGGAGACGGCGAGGGCAATTCTGAATTGTCGACTCGCTTGGGCCGTGATTGTTCTACGGGGTTTGTTGGGGTCTGCGCTAACATCCTACCGGATAGCCCGGCACCACTAACCAACGCGACTGCCAGGCCAATTGCCAACCCAAGTTTCCTGAATTCTCTAATAGACATTTTCAAACTCTTATGGTCTCACGCTGTCTGCGATCGCTTTGTATCCGTGTTTGGTTCGCACTCTCAGATTTCCCCGGCCCTCAGCAAGCTTGACGTCAATTTTGCGAAAGCTGCCATCGTAGCGATCGTTCATGGGCTTGTACGTAACGAGGTATTGAGCGCGAAGTTCTTTGGAGATCCTGGTGAACGAACGCTCAAGGGAAAGCATGTCGCCCGTAAAAAACGCGACTCCGCCGGTTTCTTCAGCGAGTGTGCTCAGGGCGCGATCTTTCTTATCCTTTACCTCACCAGCTTCAACTCCGGGAACAGTGGAAAGAAATCCCGCTTTCGTAGAAATTGCGAAAATCGTAGTCTCAGTGCGCTGAGCTATATCGATGGCGTCACGAATGTTAGCGCGACTATATGTGTCCTCTCCATCAGTGATTACAACGAGAACGCGGCGGCCGGGAGCAGTTCGCAGCTTCTCATCGCAGAACTGCCAAACAGCGTCAAAGAGAGCGGTTTGTTTTCCTGTATCCTTTACGCTAAACACTGCGCGATCCAGCAGGTCGAGCTTGTTAGTAAAGTCCTGCCGCAAATTTATGTCGTGGTCGAAAGTAGCAAAGAGAACCTGGTCCTTCCGAGCACGAACTACCGTATGGATGAAATTCATCGCAGACTCTTGCTCAAACTTTAGTTTGCCTAATGTCGAGGGAGAAGTGTCCATCAAGACCGCTACGTATAACGGTAAGGACTGACCGAGATCATCGGAAAAGGTTTCAATCTGCTGCGGAACGCGATCCTCAAGAATGACAAAATCATTCCTGGTTAGTCCGGGCACGAACTGTCCTTTCTTATCAACGACCGTAATAGGAAGGCGAACGCGCCGGATAAAAGTTGTAATCGAGTCCTGGTCTGGCTCGTTGAGTGGAGGCGTTGGCTTTGGTTGTGGTTTTTGTTGTTGCGCCCGGACCTCCCCGCCCAGGGCGAACGCGAACGTAAGCAGCAGTAACCGCGTTAAAAGACAGAATGAAAGCTTCATATTAGCTTGGATAAGATAGTTCAGTGCCTTCCGGCTGTTGGAGACCTGCGCTTGGATGCCCCCCTGGAGCGACCTCGTTGCCCTCCGAGAGGTTGAGACCAGCAGTAGACATCTGTAAATCATAGAGCATATACCTCGAAACTAACCAAACTGAACTACAAATCCTGCGCAGCGCAAAAGCAAGAGTTCCACCCACTAGCCCCTGCGGCCTCATTCCTGTCTCAATTGTTGGTCCGCCGCACTTCGAGTTCGTCGAGCAACCGAACGAGTTCGCCGGGCAAGGGTGCAGCGAATCGCATCTCTTCACCTGTCCGGGGGTGACGAAAGCCCAGTTGCTCCGCATGAAGAAATTGCCGATTCAATTTGCGAATCTGTGCCCGTAACTGGATGTCCTGAACGTTATTGTCGCGTCCGCCGCTATAAAGCTCGTCGCCCACAACCGGATGCTTTAACCACGATAGGTGAACCCGAATCTGATGCGTGCGTCCCGTCTTAAGTTCGACATCCAAAAGCGTAAAAGAATCGTAACTCCGGCGAACCTTATAGACTGACAAAGCTCCACGACCACCGGCGACTATCGCCATGCGCGTGCGGTTGCGAGGATCGCGCGCGATGGGCTGTTCGATACTTCCGCTTTCCTGCTTCAACACGCCGTAAACCAGAGCAAGGTAACTTTTGAAAACTTCCCTTGCGCGAAATTGATCGGCCAGATTCTCATGTCCTGATTCAGTCTTGGCCACAACCAGCAGCCCTGAAGTGTCTTTGTCCAACCGATGGACGATGCCGGGTCGACGCGATCCTGCGTGGGTGGAGAGTTGCTGAAAATGATGGGCCAGCCCATTGGCAAGTGTTCCTGAATGGACCCCCGCAGCAGGGTGGACCACGAGACCGGCCGGCTTATTAACTACGATCACGTCCTCATCTTCAAAGACTATATTCAGTGGAATGTTTTCGGGAATGAAGTTACTGGAAGGGGCGGGCGTTAATTCAACTTCTATCTCGTCCTTTGGCGAAACTTTGTAAGAAGCCTTAACACGGGTGCCGTTGACTAGAACTTCGCCCTCGTCAATCAGATGTTGCAATCGAGCCCGACTCCAGCCGTCGATCTGCGCCGCGAGAAAAGCATCTAGCCGTGTGCCAGCGTCAGCTTCAACAACTCTGAGCGTGACCGTCTCGTTGTCGGGAAGCGATTTCTGATAGCTTAAATCCATCAAACGATTTTATGAATGCAAAAGGACCGCAAAGATCGCAGAGAAATGCTTTGCGGCCCTCGCGCTTCGTCTTTTCGTTAAGTCTGTCCTAGCCGTTTTTCTTTTCGAATTCTTTCATGAAGGTGACAAGCGCTTCTATGCCAGCCATTGGAAAAGCGTTATAGATTGAGGCGCGAATGCCGCCCACTGAACGGTGTCCCTTCAATCCATCCATGCCTTGGGCTGCTGCTTCCGTAGTAAACTTCTTTTCAAGCTCTTCTGAAGGAAGCCGGAACGTGACGTTCATAATCGAACGTGAGTCGGGATCAGCGTGTCCGCGATAAAAGTCAGTTGAGTCGATAGCGTCGTAGAGGAGCCCTGCCTTCTTTTCATTTTCGCGCTGCATGCCGGTAAGTCCGCCTTTATCGTTTAACCACTTGCAAACCAGACTGATGATGTAAATGCCCCAGGTGTTAGGAGTGTTGAAGAGAGATTTGTTTTCTACGTGTGTGCGATAGTCGAGCATAGTGTGCAGACCATCTGGAATTCGTGTTAGCAAATCGTCGCGCATGACGACCAGCGTCACCCCGCTCGGCCCCATGTTTTTCTGCGCTCCAGCGTAGATAAGCGCATACCTATCGACGGGAATCGGATGCGACAGAATGTCGGACGAAGCGTCGGCAATAAGCGGGACCTCGCCCACCTCAGGCTTTTGTTTCCATTCAACACCTTCAATCGTTTCATTGGTCGTTATGTGAACGTAAGCTGCATCCGGATTAAGCTTCAATTCCTCACGTCCGGGAACACGCGTGAAACCACCATCGGCCATTGTTGCCGCGACGTTTGTGGTGCCCTCGCGTTTGGCCTCTTTTAGTGCTTTCTTCCCCCAACTACCGGTAATGATGTAATCAGCGCTGCCTTCCGGAGGCAAAAGATTCATCGGTACCATTGAGAATTGGAGACTTGCTCCGCCCTGCAGGAAGAGTACGTGGTAATTATGAGGAATCCCCAGAAGCTCTCTCAGACCCGCATCCGCGCGATAAAAAATCTCGTCGAAAGTTTTCGAGCGGTGACTAATCTCCATTACAGACATGCCCACCCCGGGAAGACTGAGCATATCTCGCCGAGCTTCTTCCAGCACCGGTACCGGAAGTATCGCCGGTCCCGCGCTGAAGTTGTAGATTCGTTCCGTCATCTTTATCTCAGTAAATAGTGAATGGTAAATAGTAAATAGTAAGAACCTTATTTCCTAATTTTCCTATTCACATTCCGAACCAAAGTTCCAAGCTGCGGGAAATCGGGCGCGCGCGTCGAAGACTCAGAACTATTTACTATTTACCCTTTACTATTTACTGTTATTTTTCTTTCTGCGACCGCATCATGCGCCCCGCAAGACGCACAACCAGAGATCGCGGCGCGACCCGTTCAGACTCAACCATAAGAAAATTTGTCCAACCGGAAATCACGTGGCTCTTGCCACGCTTAAGCCCCCTGAGCGCAGTGTCCACCACATCTTCCGGAGTCTGAGAAACGCGTGCTGGCGGTTTTTGACCACGTGCGGCCTCAAAGAAGTTCGTATCGGTGACACCGGGACAAAGTGCCATTATCTGTATTCCGTGCGGCCGATTCTCTTCCCATAGCGCCTCTGAAAACGAAAGCACAAATGCCTTCGTAGCCGCATAAGTTCCCATAAACGGCACCGGCTGGAAGCCTGCAGTCGAGGCGACGTTGATGATTGTTCCCTGCTTGCGCTCGAGCATCGGAGCGAGAAATCTGTGCGTCAGTTCTACAAGAGATTTGATGTTCAAGTCGATCATATTCAGCTCCCGCGCGAGATCGAGCTGGCTGAATTCACCCATAGAACCAAAGCCCGCGTTATTGACGAGCATATCAACTGACAAATCACGTTTTTTCGCTTCTGCAAACAAGCGCGCCGCCGAATCAGGCTTGCTGAGATCAAGCGCGACATACTGCGCGCGAACGCTGTTAGAGCGGCCTAGTTCATTGCAGAGGGTTATCAGCTTGTCTTCCGAACGTGCAACAAGCAAAACATTTTGGCCGCGCGCGGCGAGCTTGCGTGCAAAGACCTCGCCAATACCGCTCGAGGCGCCCGTGATTAAGGTAGTGTTCATTTGTTACTCAACTCGAGCAGATCGAGCTCAATAATGTCTGCATTGCCATTCTGCAATCCAGTCAGCAATTTGCGCGAGGGCGCATTGTCCAGATTAATGCGGGCAACAGCTGCCGCAGCTCCTTCAAAAACAATGTTCTCCATCTCCTGAACATTGATTTGTTCGCTCTTGATCGCCTCGAGCACACTCGCCAACACTCCCGGGCGATCCAGATGACGTACAACCAGCCGGTAGGTAGCCGGTGTTTGTTGCGCCAGGTTTATGACATTGGGCACTTTACCCGTTTCTTTAAACTCACGAATAATCCTGACTGTCTCGGCAGCAATTGCTTCCTGTGCCTGGTCAGTCGATGCACCAATATGATGTGTCCCGTAGAGGCTTGCTTCTTTGGCAATCGTGTCTGTGAACTTCCCGGTAGCGGAGGTGGGCTCTCCGGCGTACACATCCAGGCCGGCGCGAATGCCCTTCGATTTCATGGCCTGCACCAATGCAGCATGATCCACTACCTCACCGCGCGCAGTGTTGATGAAATATGCGGCTTCGCGCATCGCAGCAAAAAAACCAACGTCCAGGAAACCTTTAGTGTCTGGGTTGAGGGCGACATGGACGCTGACGATATCTGCCTCCCGTGCTACGTCGGAGGGGGTGGCTTTATATTCAACACCCAAAGCGTCGGCGCTCCCCGGCGTAAGGCTGCGGCTCCACGCGATTACGGGCATACCAAAAGCCCGCGCGCGAGGAATCATTTCCTGGCCAATTTTTCCTACACCAACCAGACCGAGAGTGCGGCCAAAAAGCCCTCGTGCTTTGGAAAACTCCTTCTTGTTCCATTCACCCTGCCGCAACGTGATCACGTTGTCCGCGATACGACGGTCAAGAGCCAGAATGAGGGCAAAAGCCAGTTCAGCAACTGCGATTGAATTTTTGCCCGGGCAATTCGAAACATAGATCCCGCGCCTCGACGCAGTGGCAACGTCGATGGTGTTATAACCAGCTCCCGCTCTAACCACGAGTTTGATCTGGCCAGGGGCAAGCATCGCCTCGGTTACTTTTGTTCCTCGAACGACCAGCACATCGGGATTCTGGTTGCGGATTGCCTCAATCAAAGCATCGTCTTTTAAGTCCGGTTGATATGAGATATCGCAGCCAGCGGACTGTAAACCCTCGCGTCCAGACTGTTCGAATTTGTCGGCGATTAGAACAAGCATCATTTAGTCCAATGTCCAATGGACATTGGACGGTAATTAAATCGTGTGAATTAATAGCCCATCTCGCAGCTTCGGTTCAAACCAGGTTGACTTAGGCGGCATGATCTCGCCGGCGTCTGAAACTCGAAGCAGGTTTTTCATTGTTGTAGGGTAAACTGAGAAAGCTACGGCGGCCTTTCCCTCATCGACGAGACGCTTTAGTTCCCTGTGACCGCGCATGCCGCCAATAAAATCAATCCGCTTGTCGGTACGGATGTCCTTGATTCCCAGGATCGGATCAAGCAAACGATCCTGAAGAATGCTTACGTCGAGGGAAGCAACAGTTCCTTGCGGCTGCGCTACACCAGCAGGAACGCTAAGGGTGTACCAGCGGCCTTCAAGATACATGGCCCATTGTCCAGCACTTGCAGGATCCGGACTACCGTCTTCCGCGACATTAAAATTCTTCTTCAGTGCGGCAATAAACTCGCTGCTCGATAATCCATTCAAATCCCGCACGACGCGATTGTAGGCCAGGATTTGCACTTGATCGGCCGGGAAAATAACGGCCAAAAAGAAGTTGTATTCTTCGTCGCCAGTGTGACTGAAACTCTGTTCCTTAAGTTCGGCCCGGGCACGCGCGGCACTGGCTGCGCGGTGATGTCCATCGGCGATGTAGAGAAACGGAATTTCGCGAAAAGCGTGAACAAATCGGACCGGATCAGGTACGCGCCAAACTGTATGTTGAATTCCGTCATCCGCGGTGAAATCGAAAAGGGCATTTGCCGTCATCGTTTCCATGACCATCGTATCGATATCGCTCGTGGCTCGGTAGGTAAGAAATACTGGTCCCGTTTGGGCTCGCAGAACAAGCATGTGATGAGTACGATCGTCTTCTTTATCACGACGCGTTCGCTCGTGTTTACGAATCAGATCTTTATCGTACTCATCGATAGCGCAGCAGGCGACCAGGCCAACTTGTTCGTGGTCTCCCATAATCAAACGATAAAGGTAAATACTTGGAGGTTCTTGGGTCTCAAGCGGGCAGTCTTTCTTCAGTTTTTCAAAATTTTCCAGAGCCCTGCGATAGACCGGATCGCTATGAGGAGCTGTTCCAGCTGGTAAATCGATCTCTGATCGAGAGACATGTAAAAAACTCAATGGATTATTTGCAGCCAGCGCGCATGCTTCGTCCGTGTTGACGACGTCATAGGGAACACTCGCTACCTTCCTGGCCTGATCAGTAGGCGGGTGCAATGCCGGAAAAGGACGAATGACTGCCACTGATTCCCTCCCACGCAGCTGGCATCGCCGACTCGCTATCGGCAGATCTAGACTGCGCATTTTCGCCAAAAAAGTTTTTAAATTACAGAAGGCTTGTGGCTACAGACTATCCGTTCACGCGTAGTCTTAGCAAGTCGGGAAATCGATAGTAAGAACAAGCTCTTTAAAGCAAAACTCTGCTCAGCGATAATCCTTCCCGAAGTACGCGGGTGCGGGAAAACTCAGTGTAGAATGTGATTATGTGTAGCCCGGAAACGTCACGGCGGACGCGCCTGGAAGAGAGATTGCGTGAAATAGATCAGCGACTGCGTTCCGCAATGCGCGCGCGAGGATTCGATCCCGATCAGGACGATAATATTGCGCTGACGGCACCGCTGGCTAAGCTCTATACTGAACGAGAAAACTTGCGGGCCGAACTGCAGTCGCTGGCTGACCAGGGAATCCAGGAGTTGAATAACGGCCATTTATGAAAGAGGTCGAAAGAATCGCAGATCAATTTAGGCGCGCCTTCGACGGTGAAGCAAATGATGGACGATTGGATCAGCCTATCGTCGAAGGGCTGTCGACGGTTTATGTGACCCTTCATGGAGTTGTGCAGCACAGTCTTTATCACGCAGGACAGATAGCGTTGTTGAAAAAGGTAGTTTTGGAGGGCGAAAGAGCATGAACGATCTAATAACTCGCGACTGTGTTCCTTGTCGCGGTGGCGTACCGCCGTTAGCAGGTGAGGAGATTACAAAACTGCAATCTCAGGTGGACGGTTGGGAGGTTGTGAATAATCACCATCTACGCAAGGTGTACAAGTTTGAAGATTTTAAGGAAACGCTTGGGTTTGTGAATCGAGTCGGCCAACTGGCCGAGGACCAATGGCATCACCCGGACATTTGCTTTGGTTGGGGTCAAGCAGAAATAACAATCTGGACGCATAAGATTGATGGTCTAACCGAAAGCGATTTCATCCTTGCCGCAAAAATTGACTCGCTTTAGCGGGTTGACTCGTTCTGCCGATCGCCGCTGCATCTGTGAACCGGGTCATGTTTTTAGTACATCGGAATAAATCCTTTCCGTTTCATCAATCATCCGCTCAAGACTAAACTGAGCCGAGACAACCTGCTGAGCTGCGGCGCCCATGCAAATCCGCTTCTCATTTTCCTTAAGCAGCATAAGAACAGCTTCCGCTAATTTATCAACGTCGGCAACGGGAACGAGCAGGCCTGTCTCTCCATTACGAATTATCTCTCGCGCTCCCTCAGTTTCGGTCGCCACGACAGCTGTACTGCTTGCCATCGCTTCCGCTATGGCAAGTCCAAAAGATTCCGTGTGAGACGCAGAAACGAAGACGTCCAAAGCACAGTATAGTTGTGCAATATCGTCTAACCGCCCTACTTGTCTGACACGTTCGATTAGGTCTAGTTTCTCGATCAGATGATCCAGGAGTTCGCGATATTTATTTTCACGAGCGCTGCCAATACCCGCGACGAAGAAATAAGCATTCGGATGATACTTCAGCACCCGGGCCGCTGCTTGAAGGAATTCCTCCTGGCCCTTGAGCGGCGTCAACTCCCCTACGGTTCCCACCAGCAAGCTGTCCACTGGTAGTCCCCAACTGCGCAGAAATTCCTGGCGACTAAACTGCCCTCTTGCTTTCCTAAACCTATCGCTGTCAATTCCGTTTTGAACGATGCTTATTTTTTCATCAGGCACTATTCCATCCGCTCGAAGCTGAAACGCAACGGCCTGCGAAACAGCGATAATTCGCTCCGCTCTGGAAAGGGTGATTCGATGCAACCGGTTCAAGGAGAAAAGAACATGTCGCGTCACAATCAGTCGGGAATTTTTGTTTAGCCTAACAGCGTAGGCAGCAGGCGGATAGTCGCGCGCCATATGGGCATGGACGATCTGAATCTTATTGCTGCGCACCAGCTTTGAAAGATCCCGGGCGCTCTTTGCGTCGAGGGCGTTTCGCAAAGAAAGAGTAGTTATATTTTCTCCTGGTATTTTTTTCAACTCGCTGATCAAAGGTGAGTTCGGTCGGAGAGCTACGCGGACTTCATGACCCCGCGCAGCAAGTCCGTCGGCAAGATCTGCAAGGTGGCGCTCGCCTCCACCGAGACTTTGAGCTGAACTTATCTGGAGAATTTTCAAAACTGGGATTTGGAGCCCCTCAAATTGGATACAACATGGATTCGAGTCGAATGTACACAAGAATCAGTTAGTCATCCATATTAAACCACTGACCTTGAGACTCCTGCCCACGTGAGGATGTACTAATGGTCCCGGTTGCTTCCGTATCGAAGCCAAACAGAGAATGATGCTGCTGTTTGCTTACCGGCTAGGCTGGTGACCCCCCGCACAGCCAAATCCTTTAGAAAGCCCGTGCCAGAGACCGGCACAGGTGTTGCGGATTATGACAACCCTAAGGTGTTTCATTTGATGTTTAGGGCCGGAAGTTGAAGGAGGATGTTATGGCTAAGTCAAAACTAGTGACAGGACTTTTCAAGAACCGTATTGCCGCCGAAGCGGCGGTTGATGCAATTATCAAGCGAGGGTACACACGAGACGACATCAGCGTATTGATGTCTGACGCGACACAGAGTAAAGAATTTGCGCTACAAACGCGGACTCATGCGGCTGACGGTGCCGGCATTGGTGGCGCGCTCGGCGGCGTGGTTGGAGCAGTGTTAGCAGCGATCGTGGCGGTCGGGAGCACCATTATTTTGCCCGGCATTAATCTTGTGATCGCTGGTCCAATCGCGGCGGCCCTCGCCGGCGCCGGCGCCGGTGGCGCCACAGGTGGCGTTATCGGCGCGCTAATCGGCGCGGGTATACCGGAACACCGTGCGAAGGTCTATGAATCTGGACTGCGCAGCGGCGGTATTCTGATGGGTGTGGAAGCAAAGTCAGATGAGGAAACTGGTAAGCTGGAGGAGTTGCTTGAGGCTATCGGTGGGGAGCATGTGCGAGCGGAATAACTTGTTTACCGAAAATTCAGTTCACACACAGATCACAAAAAGGGCTTACGGCGAGTGAAACGTCGTAAGCCCTTAAGTGTTAGCTGAGGTGAAAATTATTTGCGAACTGCTTCGCCGATATCTTCGATGGCCTCGCCGACCTTGCGACGAGCTTTTCCGAAACCTTCCTGAACCTTACCGCCAGTGTGATCGTCCCGTCCCTCTTGTTCGAGGTCTCGGTCATTGACGGCTCGTCCTACAGTTTCTTTGGTTGTGCCCTTTGCCTGATCAAATTTTCCTTTTAGTTCGTCTTTATTTGGTAAACCCATAAAGCCTCCTTTTTCGCCTTACAAACGGTTAATTCGATGACGCTGGCAGGCTAAGTAGAGCAACGCTTGTTCCTCGGAACACGCACTCTGCATTTTGACCGATTACCGCTAATCACAGCGGAAGTTCGCGTATCAAAGTGTAGTTTCAGCAAGTTACCCTGTTAAATTACTTCGCATCACAACGCCCTAAGTGTACGTTTCGGAGACTCTAATGCTTGATCTTCGGACAATCTATAAATATGACTTTAAATGCAGCCAAAACGCACGACGCCTAAACACTCTCGACAACGTTTAGCTGCTCATCGTGAGCTTCACTTCTTTTCACGAATCGATCATTCTTATCGCAGATAGGTAATCTAACTTCAAACCGTGTCCCCTCGCCAGGCTCGCTGACCACTACGATCTCACCTTTGTGGCGGGTGATAATACCGTGAGACGCTGAAAGACCGAGGCCACTACCGAATTTCCCTTTCGTGGTAAAGAAGGGTTCGAAGATTCGGGATGCAGTTTCCGCCGGCATACCGCAGCCGTTATCGGCCACCCAAAAACAGCCGCTCTCAATTTCAGCTCGAGCACCTATCTCTATTATGCCGCCTTCCGGCATTGCATCGACGGCATTGAAAATCAGGTTGAGTACAACTTCGCGCAACTCAGCCTGTTCACCCATCACATAGACAGGGCCATTTCCTTCAACCTTGACCTCAATCTTTCCTCTTGCCGATTTGCTCTGCCACTTCGGCCGCGCAATATCAATACTCGAAGTCAACAAAAATCTCAGCTCCACCGGAGCAAACTCACTCGCAGAATTGCGGCGGGCAAACTCGAGGATGCGGCGCAGCGTTTTGCTCCCGTCCTCTACGGCGTTTGTTATAACCGACAAACTCTTGGCAGTTGACTCATCCGTAGCATTCCTTAGGAGGAGTTGCGCGCGACCTTGAATTACGGTCAGCGAGTTGTTGAGGTTGTGGGCGACTCCCGCAGCCAACTCTCCAACAGCACGCAATTTGTCTGATTGCGCCATCAGCTCATGCTCGCGCTTGC
The DNA here is from genome assembly GCA_046262375.1 of Pyrinomonadaceae bacterium. GTDB lineage: Bacteria > Acidobacteriota > Blastocatellia > Pyrinomonadales > Pyrinomonadaceae > PSRF01. The sequence continues at coordinate 1,323 of JBHEMV010000033.1, read as the reverse complement.
GCTCAGTAATGTCGCGAAGAAAGACAAGCGCGCCATCAATCTCGCCGTCCTTCCAGAGTGGGGATGTGTGAGCTTCAGCGAACCGAATGGAGTCGTCGGCGCGAATCACGCTAACTTCAAAATCAGTGTCATTGCCCCCCAGCGTGCGACGCAAGTTCTCTTCTGTGAGGGGCCGAGAATCATTAGAGACTACATCAAGAAACCTCCCACCTGAAGACACCAGGAGCCTGTAAGCTTCGGCGCGCTCATTCATCCAGGTGATTTGACCCGCGGCATCCAAAGCATAAATCTCATCCGGAGTGCGATCGGCGATGCTCGCGATGAAGGATTTGTGTGCAATCGCTTCAGCTTCGGCGCGACGAAGATCAGAAATGTCTCGAGCTATGACCAGAACGCCCGGTGCTACGTCAGTTCCTTCAGAATGGAGCGGCTCGACCAGTAGTGAGATTGAGTTGCAGTCTTCAGCTCCTGCTAAGATTTCAACTTCGACTTTCTCGTGAGTTTGGAGGGCACGATCCACTACACAGCCATCAGCGCCTTCGACGTGCCAAAACATTTCGCAGCAAGAGTTTCCAATTATCACGTTTCCCGGTTGCAACCGGCAGGCTGCTGCATTGGCTCTGACTACCCGCCGATCATCTCCAAACAGGTAGACAGCGTCCGGCAAAGAAGAGTCTGCGGGCAAATCTTTACGCGGGCTATCTAGCATTGCGGGTTCATTGGTTTTAGAAACAGGATTCGTAGACGCTGAGAAGAGTACCCAGGCAGGCAACCTGCATCGTAGCAAATCCAGACTGCCGCAGGCTAGAAAAATGTGGCGGCGCAGCCTAACCTCAATTAGAGTAACGAACATTGCAGTTCCGCGCCGGCTGGCTGGATCATCCCTAGCCGGCTCCTGAAAAACCCTTGCAGGATATTAAGACAGCAAAATTTGGAGAGGGACGACAGCGGGGCTCAAGTCGCCCGGTCCAGCATTAATTCCGGATCATATGTTAAAGTTTCACACCTCAGCTGCCCATAGGAAGGAAGCAAGAAGCGAGGGTTTTCGCCCTGTAGACGATGCGTATAGGGCATTTCCGGGGGGGCACGCAACTTCGCTACGCGCGACTCTCCTCGCCGACACACTGATAGTCAGCCAGTAAGGCCTATGAGTTCATTTATTACGAATCTTGCGCAACCGGTCGGAGAGTTATCACCGGAAATTAATGGTTACATCCGCCATGCGCTAGAAGAAGACATTGGAACTGGCGATGTTACGACTGAATCTATCGTGCCGGCGGAAGGGAAGACGAGCGGGCAGATCGTTGCGAAACAGCATGGGAT
>JBHEMV010000032.1:32873-33250 GCA_046262375.1 Pyrinomonadaceae bacterium | reverse complement strand
GATATGGAATCGGATCTGTTACACCTGCGTCGCGAAACGCTCGAAGACGAAGGGCACACGAATCACAATTGCCGCAAGCGTACACAGACTCTGCATAGCACGACCATGTAAGTTGTAAGGGTGCGTTGATTCTCCGGCCTAGTATTACGATTTGCGACTTCTGCATCGCAATCACGGGGGTCTTGATCTCAATTCGAGTTTCAGGCTTAGTCCCGAGCTTTATGACCTGCTGAAAAGCTTCGTAAAACTCAGGACGGCAATCCGGGTAACCGGAAGAGTCTTCCGAAACGGCACCGATGTAAATCGAGTCGGCGTGAATTACCTCCGCCCAGCTAGTAGCGACTGACAACAAATGGGAATTGCGAAACGGCACGTAG
>JBHEMV010000032.1:0-32863 GCA_046262375.1 Pyrinomonadaceae bacterium | reverse complement strand
TAGCTTGTCGGTATTAAATTGCGAGCAAGGTTCGCCGGAGTGATAGCGAGGTCTCTATCTGTGAGTGAAGATCCACCGATTCTCGCGAGGTGTTCCAACGAAACAACCTGTCGTAGTTTGACTCTGTAATGATCTGCTATCTCCTCAAACGCCCTGCGCTCGCGCGCTTCAGTGCGCTGACCGTAAGAGACGTGTAAAAACGCAAGGGCACTAGCGTCTTCATTGGCAATCGCCGCGGTCACGCACGAGTCCATGCCCCCTGAAACCAGACAAACGGCCAAGCCGGAACGAGCTTCCTCAGCTTCGGCAAAATCAGAAGCCCCATAAACGCGATCGTCACTCCCACCCATCAAACCCCGCGCGCCTCCGGTCCCCACACATATTTATGCAGTTGCAGCTGCATGCGCACTTGGAGTCCGCTACTCGCTACGCATTCAGCCAAAGCTTGCAGATCAATCTTCCCCCACGCCGGTGAGATAAGAACCGTTCTTGCTCGCTTCTCTAACTCATAGCGTGCGATGATTTCTTTTGTGTAGTTCCAATCTTCGAGATTGCCAATCACAAACTTCACTTCGTCTTTGTCAGGTCGCAAACGTTCGAGGTTGGGCCAATGGTTGTGCGTCTCTTCGCCCGATGATGGACATTTTACGTCCAGAATAATCTTGGCCCGAGCGTCAACATCTTCGGTGGAAAAGTACCCTCCGGTTTCAACCAACACCTCGAATCCCTCGGAACACAACAGTTCAATTAAGGTAAATGCTTCGCGCTGTGCCAAGGGTTCTCCGCCAGTGACTTCCACAAGGTTACAACCAAGGTCCTTCACCTTGTCCATTACATCATCCAGGGCAAAGTATTCTCCACCGCTAAACGTATACTCGCTATCGCACCACGCACAGCGCATCGGACAACCAGTAAAGCGTACAAATGTGCAAGGTCGACCTGCATGAGTCGATTCGCCTTGAATTGAGCGAAATATTTCCGTAACCCTTAGCATTGAGAAACCAATCCCATTGCGATCCCCGCAAGTCCCGTCGAACAGCCTTCGAAGCACGATCAAAGAAAGAAAGGTGAAATTCGAATTTAGCTCAGACCATGGGACCTGTCAAAGTTACTGGCCAGCTAAAGAAACTGCGGCAACTTGTAATCGGATAGCTCATCCAACCTTCGGAAGGGCAGACCATTCGCGTTTCCGTCGTGGTAGCATAAAGAGCGTATCGCAGTTTCCGGAATCCTCCGTGAGCCAAAAAATTGACCATATCGAAAGGCTGTTATCGGAAGGCGCTGATGACTTACTCGCGCGCGCCTCAGATGATCACTCAATAACCGGCGAAACGCTGATCCCCAGAATCCGAGCCGCGGTTGATAAGTATCTTCTAAGGGACACCCAGCAGGCTTCGGCTCAAGAGATTACAGATTTCATCAATAAACTCCAGGCCGACGACCTTTGTCTTATTGTCGCTTGCGAACAAGGAAATCAGAAAGCCTGGAGTGATCTGGTTGCGCGCTTTTCTGCTACGGTTCGTTCGGCAGCGCGCTCGGCGAGTGCAAATGAGGAAGGCGCGGAAGACTTGGCGCAGTCCATCTGGGCGGAACTGTATGGACTGCGAATTCGCGAGGACGGAAAGCCGGCCGGCAAGCTTACCTACTACTCCGGGCGCGGCTCGTTGGCAGGTTGGCTAAGGGCAGTGGTAGCTCAGCTTGCGGTAGACCAGCATCGCAAGCAATCTCGTCTGGTGCAGACCGAAGAGGATGCTGATTTCGATCGAATCATTCAAGAGGATCAGAATGGGGTCGCTTGGTCTGGCCATGGTGGAGTACTCGATCCAGAGGTGCAGATTTCACAAAAGCTTGCAGGCGCTGAAATGCAAAAGGCGCTTTCCAAGTCAATCAAACAGCTTACAGCGGAGGATCGCCTGTTGGTAAAGCTTTACTATTTTGACGGCCTTCGGTTACGCGAGGCGGGCGCTGTGCTCGGTGTGCATGAAGCCACTGCAAGCCGCAGGCTCTCACGAATTCATGCTGATTTAAGGCAGCAGGTGGAAAAGGTCCTAACGGAAGAAAAAGGCTGGACAAAGCCTGAGACAAAACGAGCGTTTTCCGATATTGCTCTTCATTTCGAAGCGGGTATTGAACCGTTGCTGGTAAGCGAGAGTGCTTTACGGAAGAATGAAAAGGAGATTGTAGGATGAAGGCAAAGAACATAAAAGTGCCCAAAAAACCTCGGCGCTGCAAGCAGGCGGGTCCGGAAACGTTCTTAAGAGGGCGCAGAATTGCATCAAATGAAGCAAGCCGATAACAACGAGGTAGATCTTTTGCTCCGAGCTCTTGCCAGGCGGGCAAGAGATGTGTCGCCATCGCCAGGTGCTTCGACCTCTGGTAGTGCGAATTCACATCCTTCCGATCACCTCGACGCAGACGAATTAAACTCCTACGCGGAAGGAGTACTATCTGCCTCTGAACGCGCTCGATATACTGAACACGTCGCCGATTGTACGAGATGCCGCCGGATCCTGGTGGGACTGACGCAAGCAGCTAGCGCGCCCCGTCCATATGAAGTTCTAGCCGGACAAAGACGTTTGAGCTTTTGGCATAAATTCAGTCCGTTTTTCTCCGGACCGGTTTTGCGTTACGCAGTTCCGGCGCTGGCGCTGACTGCGGTTATCGCAATCAGTATGGTTGCACTACGGCAACAACGACGGACTGAATTAGTTGCACAAAATCAGCCTACAAATTCATCTGCTGCTTTAAGCGAATCCGGATCGACTAAATTGTCACCGAGTAATGAGGCTCTGCCAACCCAAGCGTCGTCGACACCGCAAAGGGGAATAGAATCTAAGCAAAATTCGGAAGGGATCAGAGAAAAAAAGGATGCACCAGTCGTAGGTGAGATAGCTCAGGCGCCAGGGACCTCGGCGGGCACGAACGAAATTTCCTCTTCTTCTTTAGCCAAAGATTCGTCGCAATCAGGACAAAGTGCCGGCATTGTGGAATTGCGACCCTCCTATGCTCCCGAGCCGCCTCCGGCAGCAGCGCCCCTGCCTCCTCGACCCATGAGGGACGAAGCAGACAAGGTGAGATCAATTCAAAAAGAGCAGCCCGTGTCGCGCGAAGATCAGGAACGCCAACGAGAGCAAGAGAAAGATCAGCCAAGAGACACAACTACTTCTCCTGGTCCTTCAAAAGCTGGCGTCGCAACATTTAAGACTGGACGCATCGAGCAATTACCGGCTGGTACAACCGAAAGCCGATCTGGCGGTAAAGCCAGGAATGAATCCAGGGACGAAGGTGAAACGAAGAACGTTTCAGGACGACATTTCCGTCGTCAGGGAAATTCCTGGATTGATACGGCATATGAATCGTCCCGCGCGACTATAAATGTCGCACGAGGCTCGGAACAATTTCGTTCGCTGGTAGCTGACGAGCCGGGCCTCCGTGCGATTGCACAGCAATTAGGTGGAGAAGTTATCGTCGTTTGGAAAGGAAGAGCTTATCGGATTTATTAGCCGGGGCAGCCTCAACTTCCTATCTTTCGTAGTCAAAAGCAACGTTCACGGTCCGTGAAGGTCCAGCCTACTCGAAGCATACTCAGAAGCGAACCATTCCTATCCTGATTGTCTAGTGGTACATTAAAGGACCTAGCAACCAGAGAAACGAATCCATCGGAGGCGTTATGTATTGTCCATCCTGCGGCAGCGAAATTGCGGTCGAAGTCAAATACTGCAACCGCTGCGGCGCGAATCTTTCCCTAGCCTCCGCAGGCAACTCGGCGCTGATGCGAACACCGATAAAACTAACCCTACCGACCATTGTTCTCGGATTAACAATCACAGGCGGGCTTGGGATCATAATTGGCGGGGCTACGGAATTGGCGCAAAGGCAGGTACATCCCGCTGCCATCACCTGGATGGTCATTTTCAGCATGGCTACGCTCTTTGGTTGTACGGCACTACTACTTCGGTTCTGGTCCAAGATGCTTTCTATGAACCGAGAGATTCAGCAGCAGCCACATTATGTCCGGCCTGCGATGCAAACGACCAAGGAACACCAACAGATCCCACCGCGGCTGGAACCAATGCCGAGCATAACCGAACACACTACCAGAACATTTAGCCCGGCTTACAGAGAAAGCTCCGAGCCTGGAGCGAGATAAACTTTGATAATGGATGACCTTACCTGATGAACGATAACAGTGTCGTAAGAACGGGAAACTCCATATTGAGGCTTCTGGGTTTAATTATAATTGTTCTACTTTCAATAGGTTCTGCAACTGCTCAAACCGCTGGGTTGGTTACAAAGCCAACTACGCAGTCTCGCTCATTGCACTCAGCGGCTTCTGCCAGACGCAGCCCACAAATCTCAGGCATTGTTCAGGAGATTAGCCCGCGAAATATTGAGCGCACGATTCGAAAGTTAGTCTCATTCGGCACCCGGAATACCCTTTCAGCGCAAGATGATCCGAATCGAGGCATCGGTGCCGCACGTGATTGGTTATTTTACGAGTTTTCAAGAGTGGCGGAACAATCCGGCGGACGGATGACGGTGCAGAAGCAAACCTTCGAACAAGCCAAAGCCGCGCGTGTTCCGGCTCCGACAATGATTACGAACATCGTGGCTACTCTGAGAGGAGCACAGCCTGAATCGGAGGGTCGCACCTACGTCGTCAGCGGGCACTACGATTCGATGTGCACTAGTCCAACCGATGCCACATGCGACGCGCCAGGCGCAAACGACGACGCCTCCGGCACGGCGGCGGTTTTGGAAATGGCACGGGTAATGGTGAAGTACAAGTTTGACGCAACGATTATTTTCATGGCGGTTGCGGGCGAGGAGCAGGGATTGCTGGGCTCAACTTATTTTGCAGAGCAGGCAAAGCAAAAAGAGATTGACGTCCAAGCAATGTTTACTAATGACATTATTGGCAGCTCGCTCGGCGGCAATGGCGTTCGCGACCGGCACACGGTCCGTGTGTTCTCGGAAGGTGTGCCGTCAAACGAAAAGCCTGAGGAAGCCAACGTGCGGCGGGGCGTGGGTGGTGAAAACGATTCGGCTTCCCGGCAATTAGCACGCTTCATCAAAGAGGCCGCTCAGCGTTACGTTCCCGCCATGCGCGTAACGATGGTCTATAGGCGCGATCGTTATCTGCGCGGGGGCGATCATATTCCATTTCTTGAGCGTGGTTTTGCCGCGGTTCGTTTTACTGAGACGAACGAGGATTATCGTCATCAGCATCAGAACGTCCGCATCGAAAACGGGGTGCAGTATGGTGATCTCCCGCAATTTAACGATTTCAATTACATTGCAGACGTAGCGCGCGTGAACGCAGCTGCATTGGGCCTGCTGGCGCTCGCACCGGCCCGTCCCAGGAACGTAGGCTTGGTCACTACACGGTTAACTAATGATACCGACTTAAAATGGGAAGCGAACAAAGAACCAGACCTTGCTGGTTACGAAATTGTCTGGCGTGACACTACATCGCCGGTTTGGACCAATGCACTAGCTGTCGGCAAGGCTATCAGCTATCCGATGAAGGGTATGTCAAAAGACAATTACTTTTTCGGCGTCCGGGCAGTGGACAAACAGGGAAACAGAAGCCCAATAACCTTCCCGCGCCCCATACGGTAGAGTCGCACAATCACCGCCCCTCCCTGATATTTACTCAACTAACTGATGTTGTAGTGCGTCTAACCCACAGGGAACGCGCCAGAAGCGTAAATCTGTCTTTTGACTAATCAAAACAGGAATCCAACTTATGATATTCAGACATCGCCAGTTTAGCCGCCGATTTTCAATCGCGAGTCGCTTGGCCTCGTTAGTATTGGTCGCAGCGCTTCTTTCGGGCAGTTTTACGATTGGAGTGTTCGCTCAGCGGACAAAGTCGGGGCTTGGTCAACCAAACGCGGGCCTCACTGCGGAGCAACGAATTCTGCACGTTCTGAACCGGCTGGGCTTCGGCGCGCGTCCCGGTGACGTGACGCGGGTTAAAACCATGGGGCTGGATAACTACATCAATCAGCAACTCACTCCGGAAAAAATCAGCGATACCATAGCTGACGCCAAAGTTAAGAATCTTGCAACGCAAAGCATGACGACTGCTGAACTTTATGAAAAGTTTCCGCAGCCGGGTCTACTTCTTAGGCAGCTTGAACGCCGTGGAGAATTGCCGGCAGCGCTTGCCGCCGCGCGTGACAATCGTGTCAAGGTAAGCGAGGGTGTCGCGAATGGTTCCACAAACACCACCGACAAGCAGATGAAAATGGAAGGCGACGATCTGAAGTCAAAGGCTTCCGACAAAGCCCGTGTTAACAAAGCAAACGTTAAAGACGAACCCGGCGACAACCAAAAGTATCGTCAGGCTATACGCGAGTACTACCTGCAGAATGGTTTGCAGCCGCCGCAGCGCATCACCGCAGAGTTACAGGCTTCTCGAATTCTTCGAGCTGTCTATAGCGAGCGGCAGTTGCAGGAAGTCATGGTTGATTTCTGGACCAACCACTTTAACGTGTTTGCTGGAAAGGGCGCTGATCGCTGGTTGCTGGTGTCCTACGATCGGGACACGATTCGTCCAAATGCTATGGGCAAGTTTTCAGATTTGTTGCTGGCCACGGCCCAGAGCCCTGCAATGCTTTTTTATCTGGACAATTTTCAGAGCGTGAGTCCCACCGCCCAGTTCGGGGGCGCTGCCAGTCAGCGTCAGCGAGCTCCGTTGGGTCAACTACTGATGGGTAACGGCCGGAACAATCGGGATAAGCGTTCGCTCAGCATGAGCAATAATCCCCAGCAACAGCGACCGCAGCAACAGGGCCGACGCGGCATCAACGAGAACTATGCCCGTGAACTTATGGAGCTGCACACGTTGGGAGTCGATGGTGGTTACACGCAGAAAGATGTGCAGGAGATTGCCCGCTGCTTCACGGGTTGGACGATTTTTGCGCCGCGCGGGGGAGCAGTGGCTACACAGTCCATGATGAATGGGCCACGGGCTGAGATGCTACGCGAAAACGCTGGCAAGTTTTTTTTCAACCCTCGAACGCACGACGACGGCGAAAAGATCGTTTTGGGCCACAAGATTCCGGCGGGGGGCGGAATCAAAGATGGTCTGATTGTGCTCGACATCCTTGCCCATCATTCTTCGACTGCAAAGTATGTGGCCACCAAACTTCTGCGCCACTTTGTTTCCGACAATCCGCCTGCCGCTCTGGTAGAGCGTGTTGCGGCCGTATTCACAAAAAGCAGCGGGGATATTCGCGAAACACTACGAACAATCTTCTTCTCTCCGGAATTCAATTCGACGGAGGCGTATCGAGCAAAAATAAAACGCCCATTCGAGTTGGCAATCAGCTCAATTCGTACGCTGGGCGGAGAAACCACCGGCGGGCCGCAATTGCATCAGTGGATCGCACGCATGGGCGAACCTCTTTATGGATTTCAAACGCCTAACGGTTATTCAGATACAGCCGAAAGCTGGGTCAACACCGGCGGGCTCCTGGAGAGGTTGAATTTTGGGCTAACGCTCGCCAGCAATCGAATACCCGGAACAAGCATCGATCTTAGGCACTTTTTGGGAGAGGGTGAGGTGGCCCAGTCCCTTAACAAAACCCAAATTATGGATCGTTTCTTGAACATAATCGTTGCCGGAGATATCTCGCCGAAAACTAAGGAAGCGCTAATAAAGCAGTTTAATGAACAGGCGGCGCTAGTCGTTCCTGCAATGTCCGCGGAAACGGCGCGGAGGAACAGTATGGAGGGCGAGATGATGGATGTGCCGCCTCGACGTCAGCAACGTCAGCAATTAGCGCGTGCTGATGCCAACATCACAGATCCGATTACGAAGATTGTCGGATTGATATTGGGCTCACCAGAGTTTCAACGACAGTAGAGGCAAGCTTAACATTGTTCTTGTTCTGAGCTTGTGTTCTAAGCCAGTGCGAAAGCCAGAAGCGGACAAGGAGCAAAGTAAAGAGAACGAAGCACGAGGTTAGTTATGAATCGAAGATTTTTTATTAGGTCCGGGGGTGTCGCGTTCGCTAGTTTCGGTGTGATGGGCGTCGCTCCATCATTCCTACAGCGCGCTGTGATTGGCCAGGCACGTAATCGCATAAATGGGGGGCGTCGAAAGACTCTGATTGCTATCTTTCAGCGCGGGGCAGTAGATGGACTAAACATGGTCGTGCCGTTTGGTGAGCGCCCTTATTACGATTTGCGACCATCGATCGCGATTGCAAAACCAGAATCCGGCAATCCCGAATCGGCGATCAACCTCGACGGTTTCTTTGGTTTGCATCCTTCGCTCGCGCCGTTTAAGCCTCTATGGGACTCAAAGCGCCTTGCCATAGTTCACGCGGTAGGGTCGCCGGATAACACGCGTTCCCACTTCGATGCGCAAGACTATATGGAGTCAGCGACGCCCGGAGTAAAGTCGACAGCAGATGGATGGTTAAATCGATACCTGCAAAGTAAGGCTGATCCGGACCGCAGTCTCTTTCGGGCAGTCTCCATGACGCAAGCGATGCCGCGGGTTTTGCAAGGCAAATCACCAGCGCTCGCGATCTCAAATCTCGCTGACTTCACGATTCGCGCCGGTCAAGGTTCTGCCAGCGTGCAAGGTGGATTCGAAGCAATCTACCATCAGACGGTAAACGACGTGCTCGGGGGAACTGGGAAGGAAACTTTTGAGGCTGTTAACTACCTGAAGAAGGTTAATCCCTCTCAATATCAGCCACAAAACGGCGCCCAGTATCCCCGCACACCATTTGGTAATGCGTTGCTACAGATCGCGCAGTTGCTTAAAGCAGGCGTGGGTCTTGAAGTAGCCTTCACCGATATTGGGGGCTGGGATACTCACGTCAATGAGGGCAACTCAAGGGGCCAGCTCGGAAATCTATTACAACAGTTCAGTAATGGCATTGCGGCGCTCTATACAGACGTGGGCCAGCGAATGGACGATGTGGTGATTTTGACGATGTCGGAGTTTGGCCGCACAGTCAAAGAAAACGGCAATCGCGGAACTGACCATGGTCACGCCAACGCAATGTTCGTGGTTGGTAATGGGGTTCATGGCGGGAAAGTCTACGGTAAGTGGCCCGGGCTAAAATCCGACGAGTTGTACGAGGGACGAGATTTGGGTTTGACTACGGACTTCCGGAACGTTTTTGGGGAGATTGCGCGAAAGCATCTGGGAACTTCAAACCTCCAGGCAGTATTCCCAGGATACTCAGTAAGCGAGGCTAAGTTTCGAGGTTTTCTCGCGTGAGGTTCCGCAAACGATTTTGTCGTAACTATGCCAAAAGGCCGCTGCTGAGAAATTATGCTACTAATCTAAATTAGAGTGACTAAGTAGGGTGTCTCGAACATGCCGCTGCTCGATTAGGGCAGCGGCTTTTGTATGAGCGAACGCATTTGAGGGTGCGACTCGCATTCACCCCCATTCGCGTGATCGATGCTTGTGCGTGCTGCGAGCTGGCGACCTAGAAACTGCCGCGGTCGTAAGGAATTCTTCTTGACGGTCGGTCTTCTGACATGTCAAATGAAGTTGAGGCTTGCCAACAAATATCTTGTGAGCTAGTTACCTAACGCCAGACGTTTGTCGCGATTCGAGCGAAAAGACGTTCCTTTGAAAACATGCCGACGAAAATTTTGAACCGGCGCACCCGGCTTGTCGTGTTACTGCTCGCGCTGTGCGCTGCGGTCGTCGGTTATTATTACTACGTCAAAAATGCCGTTCGCGTCGAGGTCGTGCAATTCAACAGCGACCTCATTGCCAAGGGAATGCCTTACGGTGTGGTGCTTCCGCGGGGGTACCATCTTATTACTTCAGGCCGGACCCGGTATCCCGTTCTATATCTTTTGCACGGCTGGAGAGAACACTATAATTCCTGGATTAAGCACACGTCTCTTGTCCGATATGCCTCGGATTACCAGCTTATTATTGTCACACCTGAAGGCGACAACGGCTGGTATACAGATAGCGCCACCATTGGATCTGACCAATACGAAACTTATTTGCTATACGAATTAATTACGGATGTAGACAGCCGGTACCGCACTATTCAAGACCGCCGTGGCCGCGCCGTTGCGGGGAACTCGATGGGTGGCTACGGCGCGCTGAAGTTTGGACTTAAGCACCCGGAAATTTTCAGTCTCGCGGCTTCCATGAGTGGCGCTCTCGACGCGAACATACGCAATGATGAAGCATCGATTAGGCAGACCTTCGGCGAGCCCAACAGCGCAACGCGTGCGGCAAATGACTTGCAAAGGCTCGCGCGTGATTTTCCCCATGAGCGCGCACCTCTGCTCCCTTATTTTTACCTGGACTGTGGTACAGATGACCCCTGGCTGGCGGTCAATCGCGATTTTGTTAACATTCTTTTAGAGCGCAAAATGGTGCACGAATACCGGCAACTTCCAGGCGGTCACATATGGGTCTACTGGGACAGAGAGATAAACGAAGTTCTGCGTGTTGCCGCGGAGAGGATGGTTCCGCCCGAGCATTAGCGGAAAGGCAACCCGAACTTCGCGTTTAGATGCATAACAAGCCTCCGCAGGTTAGCAAGAACCACGTAAGTCCTATTGCCAGAACTGACTGGGGTTTCTACTACTAATTGACCTACCATCTCAACCGACCAAAGCGGTTTATGAAGTAGAGCATCACGACGGCAATCAGAGAAACGATTACGGCGAGTGTGAATGCTTCGTTATCACGTCCCGCCTGGACCGCATCGTAGATCGCAACAGAAGCAGTTTGGGTTCTGCCGGGAATGTTGCCGGCAATCATGATCGTCACGCCGAAGTCGCCTAATGCACGAGCAAAAGCCAGAGCAGTCGCAGCCAGAACGCCACGCGATGCCAGCGGCAAAGTTACGCGAAAAAAAATAAGCCGACTATTAAGACCCAGCGTTCGAGCTGCTGCCTCGAGTTCGGTGTCGACTCCTTCAAACGCAGCGCGGAGACTCTTTGTGACCAGGGGAAGCGCATGGATAGTAGCCGCAATGATTGCCGCTCCCACCGTAAATGTAAGACGGATACCAAACCTATGGTAAAGAAATCCGCCCAGCGCTGAGCGAGTCCCCAGTAAAACAAGAAGGTAATAACCGAGCACAGTGGGGGGCAACACTAAAGGCAGTGTGATAATCGAATCAATTACGTTACGTCCGGGGAAGCGTTTGCGTGCCAGCAGCCATGCGAGTGCCGAGCCGGCGACTAGAGCAATCAATGTTGCGGCGCTGGCCACCGCGAAGGAAAGACGAATAGGAAACCAATCAATGCTGGTGGCGAAAAACATTTGACTATTTCCGCTTCGGAATGACGGCAACTATTCGCAATGGGCCACCGCTGCCGCCTTTGATCTTCATGGGAAGCGCGATTACCGTAAAACCTTTGCCCGGAAGTCTATTCAGATTGGCGAGGTTTTCGAACGCCGGAACATTCCTGGCGAACAGAATGCGATGACTTTCAAAAAGCGTCGATTGTCCGTAGTCGATGCTTGCAGTATCGAGCCCAATCGCTTTGATCTTTCTGTTCCCAGTCAGCCAATGGGCAGCGTCCGGATGCAAGCCGGGGAAGTGAAGGTTCGCGATCGCCGCAGCCCCGCGTTCACTCGTTCCCAGGTATCTTTCACGATCCGGATAGAACTTTCCGAATCCGGTGCGCAGTAACACAATTGTGCCTGGGAGGATCTTTCCGTTGCGTTGCTCCCAATCCTTAAAGTCTTTTTCAGAGACGCGGTAGTCGCGATCATTGTCACATTGCTTTGTAACGTCTACCACGACGGCGGGTCCCATTAACTGCTCGAGTGGAATCGCATCAACAGTGTTCCCACCTTTTGCGAAATGGACAGGAGCATCGATGTGAGTTCCACCATGCTCTGCGGCAGAATACTTGTGGGCCGAGTAGAAGAACCCCTTTTCAGTCGTCCCTTCAAAATCCTTTTCAAGATGAAATAATTCTGCCGTCGGCCAGTAAATGGTCTCGGAATCGAACGGGTAAGAAAGATCCACAATTGTGCCGGTTGGATGAACTCGAGTCCGCCGTTGCGCAATGGCCGAACCTGCAATTAGAGCAAAGGAAAGCACAAAGCTTAGCGCTTTCATTCGGGAATCCTCCTCCTATGGAATGGCCTGAAGTTGAAAATTGCAGCGGCATGTTAGCGCAGAGTGTTATTAGTTGCATGGAAAACTCGGCAGAGTTAGCCACATCAAGTCGGACTGGGATTTGTTTGCGGAGTCCGGAGAACGGCAGTTCTGGTTAAGGCGGAGGCTTACAGTTACAATCCGGCTGCTCTACTGACAGCTGGTTCGGGAAAGTTCCGCGCGGAAAGGGTAACAATGATTGACTTCAGCATTTCGCCAGATCTGGAAGCGACGAGGCAACAGGTTGCAGCGTTTATGGAGCAACATGTTTACCCCAACGAAAGTAGAATGGTCGAGCATGAAGGGTTACCTACTGATGTCGAGAGCGACCTACAGGCGAAAGTGAAAGCTCAAGGTCTCTGGGCGCCGAATCTGCCGTGTGAGTGGGGCGGTATGGGAATAGGTTACATAGGCCAGGCCCTGGTTAATGAGATCATAGGAAGATCGATAATCGCTCCGCGCCTCTTTGGGAATGCCGCTCCGGACGCGGGCAATGCTGAGTTGTTGCTAATCGCTGCGACGGCCGAACAGAAGGAGCAATACCTTCGGCCACTAGCCGCAGGGGAGATACGTTCATGTTTTGCGATGACTGAACCGGAAGTTGCAGGTTCAGATCCTACTGGTTTGCGCACGACTGCCCTGCTGGCGGGAGATGAGTGGCTTATCAACGGACACAAGTGGTTTATTAGCGGGGCAATCGGCTCTGCTTTCGCAATCGTCATGGCGGTCACAGATAAGGGGGCTGATTCACATGGCCGCGCCAGCATGATCATAGTCCCGACGAACACGCCGGGTTTTAAGATAGTGCGAGCTGTGCCAGTTATGGGTTCTGGCGGGGTAGGTGGTCATTGCGAGATTCGCTTTGAGAACTGTCGCGTTCCCGGGGGCAACCTTCTGGGCCAAGTTGGCCAGGGTTTTAAGTTGGCGCAGGCACGACTCGGTCCTGGCAGGATTCAACACTGTATGAGATGGATCGGTGCCGCGCAGCGCAGTTTCGAGATGATGTGCCGTTATGCGCTCGAGCGTCAATCATTTGGCGAGCCATTGGCTAAAAAGCAAACGGTGGAAAACTGGATTGCTGATTCGGCTGCGGAAATCAACGCAGCGCGATTAATGACATTGGATGCGGCGTGGAAGTTGGATCGGGGAGACGATGCTCGCATAGAGATCTCGCTGATCAAGTTTTTCGGCGCCCGGGTGCTGCATGATGTAATCGATAGGGCAATCCAGGTCCACGGCGCCCTCGGCTATTCCAAAGATACTCCGTTGGAAATGTTCTACCGCGATGCGCGAGCTGCGAGGATTTACGATGGCCCTGACGAAGTTCATCGGCAGGTGGTAGCGCAGCGAATCCTCCAAACTTTCAAGCGCGAGGTTTAAGCCGGAGCGTAATGACTGGGAGAAAAGACAGCATCGCAGTCAGAGCCGGCGAAGATTTGGATGTCGCAGCCCTCGATAGTTATCTCCAGAAGCGGCTTGCTGAAATTAATTCAGCCCCCAATCTGGTAATCGAGCAGTTTCCTGGCGGGCACTCAAATCTCACTTACTTGATTCGTTACGGCGCACAGGAGTTCGTGCTCCGCCGTCCTCCCCTCGGTCCTGTAGCACCCACAGCTCACGACATGCCACGTGAGTACAAGCTGCTTTCAGTAATTAACCCGCACTTTCCTCTAGCCCCCAGGCCCCTCATGCTTTGCGAGGACGCATCAATTATTGGCGCCCCTTTTTATCTGATGGAACGTCGCAGAGGTTTCATTGCGCGTTCTAATATGTCGAGCGAGATCGGTGGCGATCTCGCAGGGCGCAAGCGGCTCAGCGAGAGTGTGGTCGACACTCTCGTAACTCTTCACGCTGTTGACATCTACTCTTCCGGTATTGTGAACATCGGCAAACCGAAGGGTTTTGTTGCTCGGCAGGTTCGGGGTTGGGCTGAGCGCTGGCAGCGTGCAAAGACGGGCGAACTGGCCGCGATGGATCAGGTGATTCAATGGCTAGTCGATCGAATTCCTACGGATTCAGACGACGATTCGACGATCGTGCACAATGATTTCAAGCTCGACAATCTGATGCTTGACGAGCAGGAGGCGTCTCGAGTAGTGGCGGTACTCGACTGGGAGATGTGTACCGTCGGCGACCCGCTGGTTGATGTTGGGCTCTTCCTTAGTTATTGGACAATGAAAGGAAACGGGAACGAAGGGGATCAGAATAGTTCATTACGTGCCCTCACTAATGGACCGGGATGGATGAAGCGTGAAGACATTATCGAGCGATATGAGACGAAGACCGGACGGAACCTATCTTCCATCGCGTTCTACGAGACTTTTGCGCGCTTTAAAGTTGCGGTCATCATTCAACAAATCTATTTTCGTTACGTGCAGGGCCAAACCCGTGACGAGCGCTTCCGTAATTTTGACGCGTTGGTGCGAGAACTAATACATCAGGCACTAGAGTTGGCACAACGCTCAAGACTGTAACCGCCAAGACACTAATAGCGAAAAGATAAAAAGACGAGACACTTCAATTTCTGTCTGATCATCTATTTGCTGATTGACTCTTTGGCTTTGATTTCTTTAAAGCCTTTTGGCCTTGGCAGTTCGTTGTTGAAAATAATCGCGCGACCGAACAATGGCTGAGTTCACCCCACAAATCTTGCGTTTCGATTCGCTGCCTTCGACAAATCTCGAAGCCACGAAACGGGCTGTCGAAGGCGAGCCTGAAGGTCTCTGTATTGTCGCAAGTGAACAGACAGCAGGTCGCGGCCGGTTGCAGCGCCACTGGGCTTCGCCGAAGGATGCTGGACTTTATTTCAGCGTTATCCTTCGCCCCCGATTCGATCAAAGCGGTTGGCCAGTGATTACATTGATGGCTGCAGTAGCCGTCCACGACGCATTGCTGGATGCCTGCGCCCTCCAGACTGACATAAAATGGCCCAACGACATTCTGTTTAGCGAAAAAAAATTGTGTGGGATATTGGCTGAAACAGTCGAGACCAGTCTGGGCCGTGCGGTGGTCGTTGGTATTGGTATCAATCTAACAGTTAAAGCCTTCCCGGCCGAGTTGAAGAACACCGCGACTTCAGTACAGGTGGCGACCGGCGAAACAGTAAATCCTGAAAGCGTCTTAAGAGCTTTGGTTCGCGCCCTTCAGCGGTGTTATGAGATGCTGAAGTCCCCCAATGGCGCCGAAAATATAGGTCAGGAATGGTCGCTGCGATCGTCATACGCGAGCGGAAAACGGGTGCGAGTTTCAAACGCTGATGAAGAGGTTGAAGGCATGACGAATGGGTTGGAAAGCGACGGTGCGCTGAGGGTAAAAACGGACAACGGCGAGATCAGGACGATTCGAGCGGGAGATGTAACGACTGTGCGACCTGCGGAACATGACGTTATCATCCACTAGACGCTATGGGCCAGGGCAAACGCATCATCCTATCGACGTTCGGCTCGTTCGGAGACATTCATCCCTATATAGCAATCGCTCTGGAGTTGAAAGCGCGGGGACACTCGCCGGTTATTGCCACGTCAGAAGTCTATAGGGAGAAGATTGACGGTTTGGATCTTGAGTTTCGACCCGTGCGTCCCGACATGCCGTCCTACGATGAACCTGATGAGCTTGAGAAGCTCGCGACCAGGTTGATGGAAGCGAGAGGCGGCACGGAAAGAGTTCTCGAGTTGTTTACGCTTAGCCTGCCAGAAGTTTATGAAGATCTCGATGCGGCAGTAGAAGACGCTGACTTACTACTCACTCACCCGCTGCCCCTCGTTGGACCGATTGTCGCGCAGAAGCGCGGAATGCCATGGGTGTCGAGTGTGCTTTCGCCAATCGCATTCTTTTCGGCATATGACCCGCCTGTTCCGCCGCAAATGCCCGCGCTTCACCATCTGCTGCGACTGAGTCCTGCTTTTAGCCGTCTAGTTTTTCGCGTCGCCTTGCACAAACTGGAGAAGATTATGGAGCCGGTTTATCGTTTGCGGGCGGAACTGGGATTGTCACGCGGCGAACAACCTCTGTTCGGGGGACAACATTCACCGTCACTGGTGCTGGCATTGTTTTCCTCAGTATTGGCGAAGCCGCAGGCTGACTGGGCCCCTAGAACGCTCGTGACGGGATTTCCGTTCTATGATCGCCGGGACTTCTTTGCAGAAGCTGAAACGCAGCCTCAGATACTGCAGTTTCTCAATGATGGTTCACCGCCAATCGTTTTCACACTTGGTTCTTCTGCATTCTGGGTTGCGAAAGATTTTTATCGCGACTCTATTAAGGCCGCGCAGGCATTGGGCCAGCGGGCACTCTTGCTCATAGGTCATGACCGAAACCTGCCACGTGAGCCGTTGCCTGAAGGCATCGCAGCTTTTGAGTACGCGCCTTTCGGCGAAGTGTTGCCGCGCGCGCTGGCAGTCGTGCATCAAGGAGGAGTAGGTACCACCGGACAAGGACTGCGGTCGGGGCGCCCGGTCTTGATCGTGCCTCACGCGCATGATCAATTCGACAATGCCGCTCGGGTGGTAAGGCTAGGTTGCGGCCGCATGATTGGCCGGCCGCGCTACAATGCCGGAACCGCGACCAAAGAGTTGGAAGCTTTATTAGGAAACCGGGATTACTTTACCAAAGCCGCCGAGGTTGGCAAGCAAGTGCAAAATGAAAACGGCGCTCGCGCGGCCGCGGATGCAATTGAAGAAGTACTAACTCCCCGAACAAAACCGGAATTCGACTATGCTTCTAGTTATTGATGTCGGCAACTCCAACACGTCGCTGGGTGTGTTCAGCGCAACCGAACTCGTCGCTCATTGGCGCCTGACTACGTTGCGCTCTCGTACAGTCGATGAGTATGGTGTCCATGCTCGTAATCTTTTTGAGCTGGCAGGGCTCGATTTTAAAGCCATCACTGCGATAGCCATCGCCTCAGTAGTACCGCCGCTAAACTACACCCTGAAGACAATGGCGGAGACGTATTTTAATTTGACGCCGCTCTTCGTGGATCACACCAGCGATACGGGACTCAAGATCCTTTATGAACCTGCGTCTGACGTTGGGGCCGATCGGATTGTAGATGCAGTGGCAGCGATTCAAAAGTATGGCGCGCCCTGCATCGTGGTTGATTTTGGCACCGCCACCACTTTCAACGCGATCAATCAAAAAGCGGAGTATGTGGGGGGAGCAATCACGCCCGGCATCATGATTTCATCGGACGCACTTTTCGAGCGCACGGCCAAGTTGCCGCGAGTGGACATAAGACGGCCACAAAAAGTCATTGGTTCATCAACCATTGCAGCGATGCAATCCGGTCTTTATCACGGCTTTGTCGGCCTGGTCGATGGGGTGCTCCGGAAGATGATCGATGAGATAGGTGGCACACCACGAGTTATCGCTACCGGCGGACTCGCTTCGCTGATCGCCACCGGGTCTGAATTAATCGAGTTAGTTGACGACACCTTAACTCTTGAAGGACTGAGACTAGTTTACGAAAGAAATCGAAACCCCGCTTGAATTATTTCAATTATTTTACCGAGATAGAAGATGCGTTTATTCGACGTCGCGGAAAGCATTTACTACTGAGTCCAATGGATTGGGCACTAATTGAGAGTTGGAAGGAAATGGACGTCCCGCTTCACGTGGCTTTGCGCGGGATTGAAAAGTCGTTTGATTCCTGGGAGTCCAAACCTCGTAAGCGAACTGTCAAGAGCCTCCTTTATTGTCAGGAAGAGGTTGAGGCGCAATACGAGGAATGGCGTGAGTCTCGTGTGGGTTCGGTTGGAGAGCCTGAGTCAGCGACGTCGCAGCATCAAAACGGCGTTCAGCAGAGAAGCGGGGAATTACCGTTTTCTCGTTCCGCTATCCTTGAGCATTTGCGACGCGTGCGATCAAGTTTGCGGGAAGCTGGTAAAGCGCGGAATAACGTGGCCAGGGACGATCTCTGCGAGGCGCTTGAACGTGCGGTGACTCTGCTTACAGACTTGGAACAGGACTTCGCGACCGTCGCCTTACCTGACGCACAAAAGCTTGAAGTCTCACTTACGAGTTTGGAAAGAATGTTGAGCGATGCTCTTCGGTCCGTATCGAGTTCCGAGCAACTGGCTGCGATTGAACGTGAAGTGAAAGAACAGTTGAAGCCCTATCGCAAACAGATGGAGGCGCGAGTTTACCAGCAGACGGTTGACAACCTTATGCTGAAACGCTTGCGAGAGCAGTTCCGCGTACCTCGTCTTAGCCTGTTTTATCTCTAACTTTCGCAGCGAGCGACTGCCGATAATAATTGAGGGGGTGATGGGGTCATTTAGATTGCGACCGCAAATGAACTCGGCTGAGGTTAAGGAAGAAAATCTGGAAGTTGAAATCGAGCGCCTACTTCCCGGCGGCGTTGGATTGGCGCACGCCGAAGGATTGACGCTCTTCGTCTCGCTCGCCGCGCCAGGCGACATCGTGAGGATTTCTATCGATCGTGTTCAAGGTAAAGTCGGCTTCGCATCGATAGCCGAAATTGTCAAACCGTCTTCCGTTCGCGTGGAACCTCCTTGTCCTTATTTTGGCCGTTGCGGCGGCTGCGATTTTCAACAGCTAACTTACGAAGCGCAACTAAACGCCAAAATTGAAATCCTTCGAGATTGTTTGCACCGTATTGCACGGCTTGAAGTCCCGGGTGATATAGCCGTACATCCTTCACCGAATCAGTGGCACTACCGCGCTCGGGCAAACTGGCAGGTGGAGCCAATAACGAGCCGGTTAGGCTACTTCGAACGAGGGTCCAACCTGGTCTGTGACGTTGAGTATTGTGCTGTGCTCGTTCCCGAGTTACAGGAAGCTCTTCAACAGGTACGGAACGGGATCAGACAGGAGAGTATTGAGCCGCCGGTAAGGAGTATCGACGCAGTCGTGGGAGATGAAGGCGTTTCAATGGGCCCCGGCATCGCCCAGTTTCAAACGCGAGACGTCAGTCGGGTTATTGGAAAGGAAACGTACTATTTCAGCGCGGAAGCTTTTTTCCAGATCAACTACGAACTTCTCGGCCCACTGATTAGCGAAGCAATCGGCGGTCCTACCGGAGCAGGACAGGATCGGAGCGCAATCGACCTTTATTGTGGGGTCGGGCTATTTACGCTTCCGCTGGCACGGCGGTTTGCGCGGGTCGTCGGGGTAGAAGGGAGTCTCCGCGCCACGGAATTTGCGAGGCACAATCTCGAATTGGCGAAACTCCAAAACGCCGAGATCATAACTGCCCGGGTAGGTGACTGGATGAAAGAAGACTCCCGGTCGTTTGGAGCATTGGATTTTCTCCTGCTGGATCCGCCGCGTGCAGGTTGTGAGAACAGTGTGATTGCCGGAATACTCGCGCTGAGGCCGGCTCGAATCGCCTATGTATCGTGCGACCCAGCAACGTTGGCACGCGATCTCAAAAAACTAATTGGCGGTGGAGATGGGCAATATTCTCTTGACTCTATTGCTGCATTTGATATGTTCCCGCAGACTCACCACGTTGAAGTGGTGACCCGCTTGTCCGCTAGGAGCCTTTTGAATTAAAAGTCGGCTAACATCCTCAGCCGCTTTTCATCTGACCAATGCAAGGTATTACTCCGGAGCAGCCTTTTGCTGCCCATCCGTTGGCCCAACTCGCTGCTGCGTTTGCATTGGGTATTCTCGGCGCGCCGTTTTTCCCAGTGCCACTTTCGCTGGTCGCTTCTACCGCTGCCTTGGCAATGTTGTTCGCTGCCATCGCTCTCTTTAAAAGTAAGGAGGGCGTCGCCACAATATGTGTGGTCTTCTCCATAATTTTCCTTGGCTGTCTTTTAAGCGCTCTCGAAACGAAAAAAGTTCCAGTTAATCAACTAAAACGTTTGCTTACTGAAAGAACGATTGCGGTTGGTGAGCCCGTCGAGCTGACTGGAGTGCTGGCACGTGATCCCGAGCTCGCTCCTGAACGTTTCTACCTTTATCTGAAGGTTGAAGTACTGAGGCAAAAAGCAGTCGATAGAGCAGTTTCTGGCGAAGTCCTATTACTCGCTCCTGTGTCAGCAAAATCGATTAAACCGGAATTTGATCGCCTCGATCTTCGGTATGGAGCGCGAATTCGCGTGATGACCGTGCTCCAGCGGACTGACAACTTTCGCAATCCAGGCGTTTCTGCGTTCACCCAATATCTTGAGAGGAAAGGTTATGACGCTACTGGGGTCGTAAAGAGTCCATTGTTAATTGAGCGCCTTGGCAATGAACGTGTTTTGCTTCCTCTCGCCTGGCTTTATGAATGGCGTCGGAAGCTTCAGACGGAGATTGATACTCGCTTCTCCAGGGAGACTGCAGGCGTTCTCGACGCCGCATTGTTGGGAAATCACTACGGCCTGTCTCACCCGACATCGGAACGGTTTCGCGAAGGGGGAACTTTTCACGTACTCGTCATCAGCGGATTACACATTACCTTCCTTGGCGGTTTGATTTATTTAATCACAAGGCGGTTCGTGAAAAATAGGGCAGTGCAGTTTCTGGTCTCGGTTGTAGTTTTGTGGTCCTACTCAGTTGCTGTAGGGGCCGATCCTTCAGTCGTTCGGGCGGCGTTGATGTTCACGGTGGTGCTCCTGGCGCCACTCGTTTCCCGGCGTGCTTCTCCTCTCAACGCACTCGGAGGAGCGGCTTTAGCATTACTCGTCTGGCAGCCAAATGACCTCTTGGATCCTTCTTTTCAACTGACGTTTGTTTCAGTGATGGCTATAGTGGTATTGGCTTGGCCGCTTGTCCAAAAAATGACGGAAGTTGGTTCATGGCGGCTCAAGCGGGAGACACCTTATCCGCCATTATGCGCGTCGTGGTTGAGAAGCTTTTGCGAGGTTCTCTACTGGAGTGAGAAGGACGGGAGACGTGAACTCGGACGCGCTAACTACAGCTACAGACTTTTCAAACAACCTTTGGCTGAAAAACTAGAACGCCTTCATCTTCAGCGGGCGTTGCGATATGCATTTGGAGCAATTGCCGTTTCTACCTGCGTGCAGATAGCGTTGCTGCCCTTTCTGATCATCTATTTCCACCGTCTATCCATCGCTTCATTTATTCTGAACATCGGAGTCAGTCTAATCATGGCCGGCGTCGTGATTATAGCGCTTGCCGCACTCGCAATCGCTCAGCTGAGTCCTGCGCTCGCTGCTCCTTTAATCAGCATCGCGAACAATCTCAATTGGCTGATGGTTCATAGCGTAGATCCGTTTGCAAAGGTTGGAATGGCTTCGATTCGTTTGCCGGAATATTCGGGATGGTCAGCCGCGATTTATGGAGCGTATTACGTTCCCCTCGCTACGCTAGCGATTTCGCTGTCGCGCTGGAAACCTTTAGCTCTCCCAAGGGGTGTGGATAAGGAAAAGAGGTCGCGACGTATTAAGCTGTTTGCATCGTGGGCACAACTATGCGTGATCGCATTGATTGTCTTTCATCCCTTGAGCGCCGGCAGACCAGATGGAAAACTACGGATAGATTTTCTCGACGTTGGCCAGGGAGACTCAACGCTCGTAACTCTGCCGGACGGTACGACGCTTCTGATCGATGGCGGGGGTCGTCCGGGCCCTTTCAAGCAGAAGAGAACCTCTGAAGAGGACGTTAATACATCGTTTGAGGTCGAGACGCGTAGTATTGGAGATTCGGTGGTTTCGGAATATCTCTGGTGGCGAGGTTTGGATCGTATCGATTACATCCTGGCCACGCACGCCGACGCCGACCATATCGACGGACTGAATGACGTGGGTCGAAATTTCGCTGTGCGGGCAGCACTGGTAGCGAGGATGCCAAGCCGCGATCCGGGATATTCGAGGTTTTCGGAAACCGTATTTTCGAAAAACATTCCTATTCGCACGATTGGCGCCGGAGACGTGTTGAAATTCCGTGGGGTCACCGCGAGCGTACTGTGGCCTCCGCCAACTTCCAATCTTGACTCGGCCTCGGGAAACAATGAATCAATTGTGCTCAGTTTGCGCTTTGGCGCCCGCGCGTTTCTGCTCACTGGCGATATCGAGATGCCGGCGGAAAATGCCATCGGGAAAGTTAGTCATAATCTTCATGCCGACGTGGTTAAGATAGCCCATCACGGCAGCAAGACTTCCTCTACCGAAGGTTTCGTCGGGGTCACGCACCCAGCTTTTGCCGTAATTTCTGTTGGTCAAACCTCCGTCTTCAGCCATCCGAACAGAGACGTTGTCCAACGCTGGCGTGCAAGCGGGGCGCAGGTATTAACCACAGGGAAGAATGGAACGATTACCTTCTCAACCGAGGGGAGCGCTTTAAACCTGGAAACTTTTATTAAGGATCAGTGAGAGATATGTGGCGAGCTAGATCAAGTGTCTGAATCGTCGGGTACGTACAGATCTATTTGAGGACTTCCGACCTTGTAAGTTTTTAGAACTCCGAGCGGAGGAGCGTAGACGTGAACAGTGACTAGGTCCTGCCCGCTGACGTCCGAATTGCCCAGCTGGTGGATGTCAGGAATGTCGGAACCTGTGACGGCACCTCGGGGATATTCACGTGCAGCTTTGTATTTGAGTCCCCTAACGGAATCGAAGCTAAAGGTGGTTTCCCACAACACACCTTGGCAGATCTTAACAGCGCCATGAGAACCGTTGTGATCATGAATGGGTGTTCGCTGTCCGGGGCGCCAACATAGGACCAGCATTTCCACAAAATCGTTGCGACAAACTCGATGTCTCCAGTAGTTGCCTTCTTTGAAACCCATGTGTGGCTGCAAGTCTTCGGCTGAGATCTCAGCATTCTCTAACCAATCGTAAATCTGCTCGAGGGTAGGGGTGCGGGTTTGAGATTCGAGCGCCCCTACCAGCGCTTGAAGTGAAGATGTGTTCCGCCTGATGCCCTTGATTTTAAGGCTATCGGTCTCGACATGAGTGGACAAGTTTTGGAATCTCCCTAAGTGTTGGATCTACGGTTAATCAGTACTTTGGCGCAGCTATCTCTTGCATGGTTAGCCTTGCGCTTCCAATGCCGAGGTTCCCTTATATTCTCTAGCCAGATGGGAGTCAAGAAATTTGTATTTTCACTCAGCGACAAACTAGTGATTTGCGAACGAATCAAATACTTCGCGGGACTGATTCAAGCAGAAGATCCGAGCGGTGAGGTACACGTGAGGCGACACCCTTGTGGAAAACTGACAAACTGGGTGTCAAATGGAACTCGTCGCTAATCCCTTTAGGCGAGCTTAATCGTCCGCGGCTCGTCCCCATCCCCTGATATCGTGATACGCCACACGTCCGAGGGTAGAGGATATCGATTTAGTCGGTCGGCCCACTCGATTACAATTACTGCGCGTTCATCGCTCAGCAATTCATCCAGATCGACAGCATGAGCTGCGGCAGCGCCCGCGTCCAATCGATAAAGATCGATGTGTAACAGTGACAAGCGACCTTCGTAGGGGTTTACCAGTGTGAATGAAGGGCTGGTTACTTCTTCCGGATTAATATGGAGAGCTGCGGCTATTCCTTTTACAAAAACAGTCTTTCCGGCCCCTAGTGGTCCATCGAGCAAAAGGATCTCGCCACCGGTGAGTCGCTCGCCTACCTGCCTGCCGAGTTTGAAGGTTTCCCGTGCATCGCGAGACAGGAATCGGCCAGTGGTAATGTGTCGTTTCGTCGAAGTAAGCATTGCAGGTTTTGGCTAACTCCTTAGCGCGTTAGGTATGCAACTTTTATAGCTCCAAAATTCTAATTAATCCTTTTCGAGCCCATAATGGGCGAGAAACATTTCAATCCCGACGAAGTTACGCTTCACTCTCAGCATCGTGGTCCATAAAATTCCACCGGTATGCAAACCGATGACAGACAATATCTGGCTACGGTTGTTCACCTGTTGGATCCAGCGACTGTATAGCCTCGCTTAAATGTTCACGAATATCCGAAGCGACCATCGTACGCATTCCGAGCCTGCGCGCCGCGAAGTCGCCCGCAAGCCCGCCTATATAGACAGCCGCAAGTGTCGCGGAAAGCGCATCAGCTTTTCCTTTCAAGGTCGCGACCGCCTGAGCAATGAATCCTACGATAATTCCCGTCAACGTATCACCGCTTCCAGCCGTTCCGATGCCGGCATTCCCTGTCGGATTAATGAAGACGCGCCCGTCAGGTGCTGCAACGAGTGAGCGGGAACCTTTGAGAACAAGAATCAATTTATGCGTAGTGGCAAAGGCTCGCGCTACTGCGACGCTGTCGTCCAACGCTGACTTGTCAGTGGCTCCCAACAATCGCAGCATCTCTCCCGGGTGAGGTGTCAGAATTAACGGGGCCTCGTTTGATCCGAACAAATCCGTAGGGCACCCATCGGAGGAATTAATCACAAGGCAATTGAGTGCGTCAGCATCGATCACTACCGCAGTCTTTCGTTGTTTCACAACTGAGAGAACAAAACTACGGGTGCGGTCGTCTTGGGAGGAAAGACCTGGTCCAATCGCGAGGGCCGACGCCTTGGCTGCCAACTGCATCGCATGATCGAAAGCTTCATCACTAACTGCACCGCGATCGGTTTCTGCTAAAGCAGTAGTCATTACTTCCGGCATTATGCTTCCTGCGATGGACGTTTGTGCCGACGCAGGAGCTGCGACGGTTACAAGTCCGGCGCCGGATTTCATCGCCGCATTTCCACAAAGGACGGCGGCGCCCGTGTAGCCACGTGAACCGGCAATGACAAGTGCATGGCCGTGCATGTTCTTGAATGAGTTGGGTATGTAGCGCGTACTAACCAACCAATCGCGCACATCCTTCTCCTCGGTCACGAACAGAAGTGAATTCGCTGCTTCGATTAATGCGGACGGCGACCCAATATCTGCCACGACGAGTTTGCCATTCAAGTGGCAAGCCGGGGGAATAACATTGGCGGGCTTAGGCGCCGTGAACGTTACAGTTAAGTCTGCCTGAACTGCTTCACCGATTCGGTTAGCCAAATCGGCATTAAGGCCCGAGGGAATGTCGATGGAAACAATTAACGGTCGCGCAGTCGAAGACTCGTCGCGCGCTCTGCGAGTCATCTCCAAATGCTGTACGACCTGAAGGTTAACTCCTTCGAGAGGCCGGGTTAGTCCCGTTCCAAACAGCGCATCAACTATGATGTCGAAAGTACGCCTCGGCTGCGCTAACTCCGCCCAGACCCGCAAACTATCGCACTCCACAAAGCTTAAAGAGGAAGGACTATCGTTCGAGCCAGCTCCGAAGCCACTCAGTCTGCGAACAATTTCAAAGTTAGTGCGGGCGTCGCCGCGGGTTTGATCTACGGTTCCGAACAACAGCACGTCCGCGTGTACACCAACACGAGAAAATTCCTGAGCGAGCGCTGCCCCATCACCGCCGTTGTTACCGGTGCCGCATAGTATTTGTGCTTTTTTGCCTTCCAGATTGCCTGAAAAGTTGGCGGCGATTGCCTGCAAACAAGCCGCCGCGGCTGCCTGCATCAAATGGAGCGAAGGGATGTGATAGTTCTGCGTAGTGAGGCGGTCAATTTCCCGCATCTGCTTTGCTGAGATGATCGGCTGCACGTTTGGATGATAAGGACGGGCGGTTAGGTGGTCAATCGGAAGTTGAAGCGCTCTTTACTTGTCCCAAAACAAAAATGGCGGCCCAAGGCCGCCCCGCCTCTTGCCGCTGCACCAACCGTCCGTTTTCCAGGATAACTAAGTAAAGGACCAATGACCCGATATCTCCAGAAAAATGGTGACAATACCGGTAAAGATGTGTGCCCGTCACGGGAAAGGGAATAGTTGCACCACTTAGTTCAAAGAGAGATCAATGAGAGTGGTGCAATATCTGCTGGGTAGAGGGAGGCCTCCCGGTGGCTTATTTCGCTAACTTAAAGAGACGTAGGACTTTGCCGATCACAGCGCTCGATTCTGTCACCCCAATTGCGAAGGTCACGCCGAAGTACGCACCCCCGTAACAACCGAGCACAACCGCGGCCAGGGGAATAGGGTGAAGTGACGAGAGCGACCATTTGAGGGCCCATCCGATGCTCGCACTCACCAGGGCAGCTAGCCAAAGTTTGGTTAAGTAGGAGATGGCCAAACCAGTTCGACCAATGCGGCGGTTCAGAGTCCTTCTCAGTAATAGGAGTTCAACCCAGGCGGCGATGCTGGCGGACAGGGTGAGGCCGACAACACCCCACTTCGGTTCGATTCCTAAGTAACGCGGAAGGGGAAGGGCGCACAGATAGCCCAGAATGGTGGCAAGAGAAACATGAATGATGGCATAGAGCAGCGGCGTTCGCGTGTCTCTGAGAGCGTAATAGGTTGAGGAGTAGAGCCGTCCCAGGGTGGACGCGAGCAAGCCAATGCTGGAACCCGCCAGAATACCCCAGACGTAGATCGTTGCGCTGCCCTGGAATTTACCAGTCTGATAGAGAGCACCGGCCATTACATCGCCCAGCGCGAAGAAAGCCATCGCGGACGGAACAATGAAGAAAGCGATCCGTTGCAATCCCGCGTCCAGGCGTTTTCTTAACACCTCGGCAACCTGCTCAGTGGTACCAAGTGCGCGTGACATTGCCGGCAGCTCAGCCGCTGAAACCGACATGCCGAAGAGGCTGACGGGAAGCGTGTAGAGGCTCTGCGAATAACTAAGCGCAACCATCGCCCCCTGTGGCAGGAAGCTCGCAATGATCTCATCCACAAAGGCGCTGATCTGCACTACCCCGCGACTCATGAAGACCGGAAAAAAGTTATTCACTACTTTTCGCACGTGGACATTTGTTAAATCGATAACGGGGCGGAGGCGATGAACCAGCTTGAAGACCGTTGGCAATTGGACCGCAAACTGTAGTGAGCTGCCGATAACCGCGCCCCAGGCGACAATTTCAGCGAGCCGGAACTCGCTGACCCGGCCACCGAACAAGATGAGTGAGGCGATAATAGCGATGTTCCAGGCAACGGGCGCAGTGTAAGAGATGAAGAAGCGATGATGGCTGTTTAGTATGCCCAGGCACCAGGCTGACAGAACCAGCAAACCCGCTCCCGGAAAAAGTATCTGGACAATTCGGATTGCTAGTTCTCGTCTTTCATCCTCGAAACCCGGCGCAATGACATCGATCAGATATGGAGCCGCGAAGACGCCTGCGAGCACAACCAAGGAAGTGATTAATGCCAGCAGACCGAGAACGGCGTGGGCCACATGCGAGGCTTCTTCTTTGTCGTCCTGCGCCAGAAGCTTCGAGTAAATCGGGATGAATGATGCTGAAAGAGCGCCTTCGCCAAAAACATTCTGGAGGAAATTAGGAATCTTGAATGCGGCTGTAAAAGCATCGCCTGCGGCGGAAGTGCCAAAGTAATGCGCAAAGACCCGCTGGCGAATAAGACCCATAATCCGGCTTATCAAGATGCCGGCGCCAACGAGGAAGGCGGATCTTCCCGTACTCTTTTCAATTCTCGCAGTTGGACCAACAGAGGGAGGTGCACCACCGATGGCGCCCACCTGGACCAGGGTTTCCCCAGCGATGGAACCCGCTTCGTCGTGACTGTCGCCAACAACCTCAAGAGTTTCGGCAGAAACGTCTTCGGATTCAGGGTGTTTGGGAGACTCGGGCTGGGAAGCGTCGTTCATCAGTTTCAGAGGTTGTAATCTCGTATTTTCGTGAGAAGCGTTTTATAACTGACGCCAAGGTCCTCGGCCGTTTGAATCTTGTTCCCATTGTTTGCTTCGAGTGTTTCAAATATCTTGTGACGCTCTACAACCCGCAAAACTCGTTGGGCTGCTTCCGAAAGACTTCCGGTCAGGTCAAAAGACCTTAGGGCATCAGAGCTGGCGGGTGTCATTGTGGTTAAACCGAGGTCCTTCGGCTCCAACACCATCGTGTCGGAAAGAATGCATGCGCGTTCGATGGCGTTCTCCAATTCACGAACATTGCCCGGCCAGCTATGGGCACGCAAAGCGGCGAAAGCGCCGTCACTCAATGTAGCTTCACGGCCACGTAGTTCTTTACCCAGTTGGCCGGCGAAATGTTTAGCCAGCAGAACGACGTCGTTTTCGCGTTCGCGTAGCGGAGGGATCTCGAGCGGAAATACGGCCAGCCGGAAAAACAAATCTCGTCGAAACTCTCCACTTTCCACGGCCGCTTTCAAATCCTTGTTGGTGGCAGCTACGATTCGAACATCTACGGGAACCGGCGCGCGCCCTCCTATCCTATCCACAACCTTCTCCTCGATTACTCGAAGAAGTTTGCCCTGTACCGTCAGTGGCAGCTCGCCGATCTCATCGAGGAACACAGTACCACTCGAAGCAAGCTCAAATTTTCCCAGACGCCGGTCGCTCGCCCCTGTAAAAGCACCTCGTTCGTGACCAAACAATTCATTCTCAATGAGTGTTTCTGGAATTGCGGCGCAGTTGATAGCAACGAAAGGCTTGTCGCGCCGGCCAGAAAGATGATGAACTGCGCGAGCAAAGAGCTCTTTGCCAGTGCCCGATTCGCCCAGCAACAAAACGGTAGCCTCGGTCTGAGCTACGCGCTGGGCTTCCGACACCGCGCGCTTGATAGTTTCAGATTCTCCAATGATGCGAGGGAAGCCATAGCGGCGAGACCATTCTTCCCGCAGCAGAATGTTTTCAGTTCTTAATCGTTCCTGCTCGAGAGCGCGCTCCACGAGCAATAGCAGATGATTGGAGTCCACCGGCTTTTGCAAAAAGTCGTGCGCCCCATCCTTCATTGCCTGCACTGCTTCATCAATCGATCCGAATGCTGTCATCACGATCACGGGAATCCCCCCGTCTGCCGCCCGCGCCGCTCGTAAGACATCAAGTCCGGAACCGTTAGGCATGCGTAGATCGGTGAGTACCAGCTTGTGTGGGGCGGTGGCGATTTCGTTTAGAGCGGATCGCGCGTCGGCGGCTTCGGTGACAGTGTAGCCTGCGTGTTCTAAGGTAAGGCGTAAGACGCGGCGCAAGCTGTCTTTGTCTTCTACAAGAAGAATGTCAGGCATCTGTTCGGTATAGGGTCTGACTTCGACGAGGCGGAATTGTACAACATGTCGGCTTAATAAACTCGCCACGAGCTCGGCCGGTGGTTCGCTTATAGCGCTCGACCGATGCCATTGCTGGCGAAAACAAAATACTCCCAGTTGACATATGCGCGAGTTCTGAAGTAGCTGACCATTTCTCAAACCTACAGGAGCAAACATCGATTACGGTTCACACTAAAAGAGAGTTTGGGAATGCGGTGGTCAAACCTGATACCTGATGAGTCAAGAGGGGTAGGGATGGAATGATTCAGTTGAAATGAAATTCAAAAGAGAATCGGCGCCAGTGGGAGGAGCAAGTCCACTGGCCCCGATTTTGTCTGACTATATGGCGAAGAAATTTATGCAGGTGTCTGGGCTGATTTTCTCCGACGTCGCTTCAGATAGAGACCAGCGATTCCAGTTCCCAGCAGAGTTAATGTCATGGGTTCCGGGACGGATGAGGGCTTGCTGTTTCCACGAATCGACGCGGAGGCTTTGTTTGCGGTGATTCAGATTAAGCTCGCTGCAAGTTGCTGGATGTTCTTCCAGCAGTGCGCCGGGCGAGAAAACTCTGCCCATCTTGCCTGGAAACAATGCCCTTGCGGACCAGATCATTGATCGCGGATTCAAATGTAATCATGCCGTGCACCTGCCCGGTCTGCATCGACGAATGAATTTGAAAAGTCTTACCCTCGCGAATGAGATTTGCTACCGCGGGAATATTCACGAGGACTTCAACCGCCGCGACGCGACCATGCCCGTCGCTGCGAGGAACGAGCGACTGGGCTACGACTCCCCTCAGGCTTTCGGAGAGCATCACGCGGATTTGTCCTTGCTGAGCTTCGGGAAAGACATCAATGATCCTGTCTACTGTTTTGGTGGCGCTGTTAGTGTGCAGTGTGGCTAATACGAGGTGGCCTGTTTCTGCGGCAGTAAGCGCCAGTGAAATGGTCTCAAGGTCTCGCATCTCTCCAACCAGAACGACATCAGGATCTTCCCGCAACGCAGCCCTTAGCGCGTGGTGAAAAGACTTGGTGTGACTCGAAACTTCTCGCTGATTGATTAGTGAATTCTTATTATTATGAACAAATTCAATTGGATCTTCTATCGTTATGATATGAGCTTTTCTGCTTGTGTTGATCGTATCAATCAATGAAGCGAGCGTCGTGCTTTTGCCTGAGCCTGTTGGACCGGTGACTAAGATCAAGCCCTCTGAGACATCCAAGAGATTAGTGAGATTTGCCGGGAGGCCTAACTCTTCAATTGTCTGAATGTACTCCGGAATTCTTCGAAAAACAGCGCCCACGCCTTTTCTTTGTCTAAAAACATTTACCCGAAACCGCCCAACACCTTTCAGCGCGTAGCTGCAGTCCAAATCCCAGTTCTCAACAAAATTCTCTCGTTGTGATTCCGAGAGAACCTCGAAGATCAGTGCCTGGCAAACTTCAGGCGTCAGATTTTTATAATTAAGCTTCACCATCTCGCCATGAACTCGCAAATACGGGGCACATCCGCTTGTGACGTGTAGATCAGAAGCCTCCCGCTGGGCCATTTGATTCAGAATGTCGTCTATTCTCGCCATGACAGATTAAAAAACCTTCAAACTAAATAACACGGGATGCTTGGGATGGAAAGGTTTGTTTCGCTGGTAGGCTGGTCGCACCGCCAACTGCCGAGTGTGGCGTAGCTGGCTCAGTATTTCGCGCGTAACCCCCACCGACCGGGATGGGCGACGTTCTGCAATCAGTTGAAGTAAAGCAATCGCACTCAAGACACCACTCAACGCGACAACGATAAGCGTCTCCACGAGAGAGTAACCCCGAATGGTGCGAGATGCCTCAAGCATCTGGAGATGATTATGGTCGACAGTATCAACGAATCGATTGAGTTCTTTGTTATTCAATGGTGACTTCTCTTTCGGGAACTTTTCAGAGTATTCGCGTCATTGGTTTTATTTCGCGTCCTTCATCCGGGATGCTGGAATGACTACTATGTCTCCTGTCTCAGAAAATTTAACCGCGCTGGCTCCCGAACCGTTCCCGACGGTTACTACCGGCGGTGGGCTGCGGTGCTTTTGCGCATCGACAGTTTGACCAAGCCAATCGAAGATAAATGTTTTTGGAAAGGGTCCATTGATCTCAACGCCTTGCTTTTCTAAACTCGTGACCAGCGGAGTATCCAGATAGCCGTCACCGTCAGCATCAATTGCAACGCTGTACATGCTTCGGTTAAACACCTTCACTTGAGCCATCTGATTGATCTCCTTTGCATTTCTCCGCATAGAGTCCATGCGAGCATTCTGAAGAGACTTAGCCAATTCCATGGCGGTGTTTGTGAGAGCGACAGTCCTTTGCCCGTGGACGTAATTCACTACGGCGAATCCTGCGATTACCGAAACCATCGCGATGATGATCAGCAGTTCGATAGCCGAGAACCGGCGTGCGTCTTGGTTAACAAAGGTGATAGGGGGTCGCATATCAAAAATTTCCGTAAATCCCCGGTCTGCAACTCGTCGTTTATTTCCTTCGCATTAGATGGGAATTGCCCGCGCGCGTTCGGCAAGTATCCGAAGGAAATTGACGGGCGCGGGCTCGCAGACCGTTCTACAGGATTTGTCGGACGCCGGTCGGCTCGACGTGCCGAAAATGCGGCGTTCCGAGTGGCAGGGGGTTTGGGTCGCTCAAGGACGTCGAAAGCCCGGTTACGCTGCGGTGGGTAGTTAATGCCAGTGCTGTTGTAATTACCCCGGATGTAAACCATAGCTCTGTCGAAATTGTGCTGCCTTTTGTCTGGGAAAAGCTTTCCGATGTTTCCAGTGATTTCCACGTCCTGCCGTCGAAGACGCGCTCGGCAGTTTTTCATTTCCAACCTTAAAGTCTGGCCTAAATAGGCAGCGCCACGGTCACGCGAGCACTGCGTCGACCCTCTTGGGCAACACACGTGCCAACGCGTTCCCCCAGTAATTAACCCATTTTGCGTAAAGCTTGGCTGGTCCAATCTAGAAGAGCGCTACCTTTTGTGACGGCGACGGAAGAGTGCTTCCCATGCATCCGATGTCAAAAAGGGCGGAAGCTAACTTCCAACACTGTTACCTCAGGTGACGATAAACAAAGTTTCGTCGGTTCCACAAAACGAGATACTCAATGTTTTCGTGAGAAATGAGCATGGCATTGCTCTTGCTCAGACTCGTCTGCGTCGCTCCTTTTTGGGCGAGCCAAAGAATCGAGGGGAAAGCTATTAGGTTTCAACAACGGAGTGCGAAATAGCCATGCGCAAACAGGTAATGAACTTTCCGAATAAAGACGAAACGCCAGAGGCCGGCTTTAGTGTGGTGGAGTTACTGATTGTAATCGCAGTAGTCGCGATAGTTACCACATATTCACTAATCAGCTTTCGGACGTCGAGCAAAACCTTCAACGTCGCCGGAGCGACCCGCAATCTCACGGCCTACCTGGAGAAAGCGCGCGTGGACGCAGTACGGCGCCATGTCACGGACGGTAGTGCGAGGGTAGACATAAACAGCACTTCAAGTTACTCGGTCAATATGGATTTCAACGGCAATGGCACTCCGAGTGCTCGCACGATCACGTTGCCGGCCGGCACAACCCTTAGCTACACGTTGCCTCCAGCAACCACGAGCACAGATCCTTCTTCGACACCAATATCAATTCAGTATGATTGGCGCGGACGCACAACAAGCACCGTCTTGGTTACCTTGACGGATTCCACGGCGGGAGTCACGCCCAGCACTATTGTTGTGGGACCAGCCGGTGACCTTTCAACGGACACTACCGTTACC
>JBHEMV010000031.1:11710-33674 GCA_046262375.1 Pyrinomonadaceae bacterium | reverse complement strand
GGCATCAAACAGCCCATACTTAACTTCGAACCAACTGAAGCGCCTTTCAGTCTGGTGCTTTTGCTGGACATGTCAGGTTCAACAATTAATTTTCGGCAACAATTGAAACAAGCCGCCTGGCGTTTTCTTGATGCACTCGCACCTGAGGATCGCGTAGCAGTAATTCAATTTAACGCGAAGGTAAAAAAGCTGGCTGGGTTTTCCAAAGAGCGAAGGCAGACAGCCTACGCAATTGAAGTTGCCGACGGCGCCGGCAACACACATTTGTATGACGCTCTTAAGTACGCTTTGAATGAGCTGGAGAAGGAAGGCAAGCGTCGGAAGGCGATTGTGGTGCTTACGGACGGCCTCGATACGCAATTGCGCGACTCCGATCGCGTCTCGGGAGCGAGAGCGCAAAGTGATGAAGAAGCGATAGCATCGATTGATGCGAAAGCGAGTAGCGCGCTTAACTCAGTTCTCAGTGCTGCAGACAGACAAGGGGTAACAATATATCCCCTCGCGTTGCCTTCAGGTGATCCTAAGCGACTGCCCTTGCCGGATCCTGTGATCACCGGGATCTACATCGCTGCTCGCACGCGTCTGCAGAGTCTCGCGGATCGCTCTGGGGGACGCCTCAACGAGATCAACCGGCTCGATCAAATGGCGCGACTGTATGCTGAGGTAGCGGCCGATTTGAGATCGCTTTATACGCTGGCTTACCAGCGCCGGGGCGATCGCGCGCGCGACGGCAAGTGGCACGAGATACGGATTGAGGTAGCTCAACCGCAACTGATCGCACGCACAAGACCGGGCTATTTTGCTCGCTGACTAAAGACCAACCTCAAAGGACGGAGACAATCCGCAGATTACACAGATTTCGCAGATCAAATAGCACCCAGGGTTCAGCAATCAGTAATCAGCAATCGGCAACCCCGTTTTACTATTCACGATTTACCATTTACTATTTACAAAAAAAGCACCCGTAGCTCAGCTGGATAGAGTACCTGACTACGAATCAGGGGGTCGCATGTTCGAATCATGCCGGGTGCACCATTCACTTTCCAAACTAGCCACAGAATAATGGGACGACACGCAATAAATCCAATGGGATTTTGTCGCCGAGGTCTTGAGTCTCCAGGCCTAATCGATTAGGCGTAATGCATTGCTGGGGCATAAGTTCTCACGGTCAAAAAAAGAGAGCTTTTTTGAAGGGGTGGTGCTTTTCGATGACCAGGCAGCGAGTATTAATTCTATGTACAGGGAACTCAGCGCGTAGCCAGATGGCTGAAGGGTTGCTGCGTCAGGACGCGGGCGATTCTTTTGAGGTGTTTAGCGCGGGCGTCAAGTCGAGCTTTGTGCGGCCCCAGGCGATCGAAGCGATGCGTGAAGTGGGCATTGATATTTCCGGACAGCGATCCAAGTCGGTGGAAGAGTTTCTGGACGAAGAATTTGATTACGTCATCACCGTTTGCGACAACGCAAACGAGCATTGCCCTGTCTTTCCCGGAAGGGCAAAACGCCTCCACTGGAGCTTTGAAGATCCTGCCGCTACCTCAGGCGATGACCCGGCGAAGTTAGCTGTCTTCCGTCGCGTGCGCGATCAGATCCGGCAACAGCTTCGCGCCTGGGTTTCCGAGGGAAAGGCATTCTAATCGCGAATATTCTCACACTTCAGCACTAATTTGTGCTGCTTCCTCGATGTTGGCGGCCAGCGCAGCCTGCGCTGCGGCCAGACGGGCCACCGGAACGCGGAAAGGCGAACAGCTAACATAATCGAGACCAATCTCGTTGCAGAAAGCGATGGAACTGGGATCGCCGCCATGCTCGCCGCAAATCCCCACTTTCAAATCCGATTTGACGCTGCGGCCGCGCTCAGTACCCAGGCGTATCAGTTGGCCCACACCCTCGCGATCCAGCACTTGAAACGGATCGTCCGGCAGAATCTTGTGCTCCACGTAATTCGGCAGGAATCGGCTCGAATCGTCTCGACTCAGACCAAAAGTCGTCTGCGTTAGATCGTTTGTACCAAACGAGAAAAAGTCGGCGTGCGCAGCTATACTATCCGCCATCAGTGCCGCACGCGGCAGCTCAATCATTGTCCCGACGCGATACTCGATCGTCATTCCCTGTTCACCCATTACCTGCCGTGCCACCTCATCAATTACCTGACGCTGTTGGCGCAGTTCCTCGCTGAGTGAAACGAGCGGCACCATAATTTCCAACTCAGTCTTTTTCTTCTCACCCTGCGTGAGGCAGGCCGCCTCGAAAATCGCGCGACACTGCATTCGCGTCACCTCGGGAAACACCAGCCCCAACCGACAACCACGGAATCCGAGCATCGGATTAGCTTCGCGAATACGGTTGACTTGCTTGAGCAGCCGGCGCTTTTCATCAATCTCGTCAAGCAGGTTGTCCATGTCGCCCAGGGTAGTTGCCAGCCGCACAGCCAATTTCAGTTCACTAAGTTCAATCAGCAACTCCTCGGCATTGGGCAGAAACTCATGCAACGGCGGGTCGAGCAGGCGAATGGTTACCGGCAGACCAACCATCTCGCGGAAGATGCCGACGAAGTCACCCCGCTGGAGTGGCAACAATTTGTCGAGTGCTTTCTCACGCGCGCCCACGCCGTCTGCCAAAATCATTTCGCGCATCGCCGCCAGCCTTTGATCCCCGAAGAACATGTGCTCAGTGCGACATAACCCGATACCTTCGGCGCCAAACTGGCGCGCCACTTTCGCGTCGCGCGGCGTGTCGGCATTGGCGCGCACTCGCAATCGCCGAAACTTATCGGCCCAGATCATCAACTCGTGGAATTCCGAACCGAGCGCCGGCTGCACGGTCGGCACCTGGCCGAGAAACACACGGCCAGTCGAGCCGTCGACGGTGATCCATTCGCCCTTTGTGACTACAGTGCCATCAACGGTGAACTGTTGTTGGCTGTAATCAACGTCTATGTCCTTGGCGCCGCAGACGCAGGGCTTACCCATACCGCGCGCAACTACAGCCGCATGGCTGGTCATACCACCGCGCGCAGTCACAATCGCCTGCGCGGCAACCATGCCGTGAAAATCGTCTGGGCTGGTTTCCTGACGAACCAAAACTACTTTTGCACCATCGCGTGCTAACTCTTCTGCCTCATCAGGACTAAAAACTACTTGACCTTGCGCTGCGCCTGGACTTGCGGGGAGCCCGGTGGCCAATACCGTCGTCTTGGTTTTCGGATCGACTGTGGGATGCAATAGCTGATCGAGTTGTTCCGGTGTGACGCGCTGAACCGCCGTAGCCCTATCAATAAGCTTCTCCCCAACCATTTCAACGGCCACGCGCACTGCCGCGGCGCCGCTGCGTTTGCCTGTGCGTGTTTGCAGCATCCAAAGTTTCCCGCGCTCGATAGTGAATTCACAGTCCTGCATGTCGTGGTAGTGCTGTTCCAGCAGGCCGGCGATTGTGGCAAACTCATCGTAGACTTCAGGCAATTCCTTCTTTAGCTGGCTAATAGGATTCGGCGTGCGAGTGCCTGCCACCACGTCCTCGCCCTGTGCGTTTAGCAAATACTCTCCGTAGAGTTCTTTTTTCCCGGTCGAAGGATTTCGCGTGAACGCCACCCCAGTGCCGCTGCCTGCTCCCATGTTGCCAAAAACCATGGCCTGTACGTTGACAGCAGTGCCAAGCGAATCGGGAATACGATTGACACGTCTATAGTCAACTGCGCGCCGGCCCATCCATGAATTGAACACAGCGGCGATTGCAACGCGGAGTTGTTCATAAGGATCTTCGGGAATGGCGTGCTGCTCAGCGACAATAATCTGTTTCTCGGCGGCGATAATCTCGCGCAAGTGGGTGGGTTTTAGATCTGTATCGCGGCCCCCGGTAGTCTGTGCCTTGAAGCGGTCCATAACGCGTTCAAACTTTTCGTGAGCCACGCCCATAACAATCTCACCAAACAAGGACGCGAAGCGGCGATAAGCGTCGAGCGCGAAGCGCAAATCCCCAGTCTGCGCTGCCAGGCCCTGAACGGTCTCTTCATTGAGACCCAGGTTGAGAACCGTGTCCATCATTCCGGGCATTGAGAAAGCCGCACCTGAACGTACAGATACGAGTAGAGGGTTTTGGGGATCACCAAAATTCTTGCCGACCTTCTGTTCAATCTTTTGCAGGCCTTCTTTTACCTGGTCCCACATACCTTCAGGAAAACTTTTTTCGTTATCAAAAAAAGCGTTGCAGGCTTCGGTGGTGACAATAAGGCCGGGAGGCACGGGCAATCCGGCGCGTGTCATTTCACAAAGACCGGCGCCTTTGCCTCCCAGCAGCGACTTGTTTTGCCCCTCCCCCTCTTCGAAAAGGTAGACCCATTTGTTTGTGGTCTGTTCGTTAGCTTCTTTAACTTCTTGCGTTACTGTGCTCATTCAGGGGACTCTCTCTCTCTCTCAGCCTCAAGACTTGTTTAGATAATAGAAACAGGCTGGGGCATTGGCAACGCCACGCAGGCAGTATTCAGGATCGAAATCTGTATTTGCCGCAAATTGTCTCACTTTTGCATAGCCCATAAAAATCGAAACGTTGTATTCGGTGGAGCATAGCCGCCACCGCACATCAAGCGGCAAAGCCGCGAAGGGAATTTGGAGCGAGAGCAAAAACTCAAGAGATGGCTCGGGCAATCATGAATGCAGCTCCTGCCGCGACGCTGCCAATCAGGGCAGTTTGCAGCGCGCTTCGGACAGGACGCATGCCGGTGAATCGCCCCTTCACGAAGCCGAAAATAAACAAGGCCCCAAGAGTGACGGCTATGGACCAAAGTAAAGCTCGCGAAGCATCAGAGGTCGCAATGTAAGGCGCGAGCGGGATAATTCCACCACCGGCGTAAGCCCCGCCGATTGTGATTGCACTGGTCAAAGCCCGCTTAGGATCAGGCTTCTCGAGTCCGAGTTCGAAGCGCATCATAAAATCGATCCATTTCTTCGGTTGCCGGCGCAGGGCCTCAACGATGGGCCAAGTTTCTTCCTCCGTTAGGCCGTACTCCTGAAACACTTCAGCCACCTCTCTCATTTCTTCATGGGGTATTTCAGCAACTTCGCGCTTCTCGCGTTCCCGTTCCTTAGTGTAGTGTTCTGCGTCGCTCTTAGCGGCGAGATAGCCACCAAGGCCCATCGCGATGGAGCCTGCCGCAATCTCAGCCAACCCGGCCGTCACGATGATGGCTGTCGGGTTGGCTGTTCCAGTCAAACCACCAGTCAGTCCTGCGGCTAGCGCAAAGGGAACCGTCAAGCCGTCCGCCATGCCGATTACGATATCGCGCACAACCGCGCTGGCAGTGAAGTGGCGTTCGGTGTGTGGAGTTTGCGGCATCTGGGAGTCTCCGGGTCTTAAGGAGGCGTCGAACCATCAAGGCTGAAATTTGAGGATAATAATACACTCACGCGCTGTCTCTCAAAATTTGCCCGCGAGAATCAAAACGCCGATCACAATGAAGGCTACTGCCGCGACCCGCTTGATCCAGATAAGCGGGAGATAATTGCCGAGCACGCCTCCCACAAGGACGCCAATAGCAGAAACAGCGGTGAGAGCGAGCGCCGCCCCAATGAATACGGCCCAGGGTTTTTCCGACTGCGCGGCCATGCTCATTGCCGCAAGTTG
Organism: Pyrinomonadaceae bacterium; assembly: GCA_046262375.1. Classification (GTDB taxonomy): domain Bacteria; phylum Acidobacteriota; class Blastocatellia; order Pyrinomonadales; family Pyrinomonadaceae; genus PSRF01. Next base: position 28,058 of record JBHEMV010000031.1, on the reverse strand, counting down.
AGTTTTGTCCCCCATCTCCGCCAGAAATATCACGCCAAAAGTTGTTAGAAAGACGCGCCAGTCCATTTCAATCTCCTTAGCTTCGGATGAGTGTTTAGTTGTCTTTCACATTGGGGTGCACACAGTTTACGCGAGCCATGAGGAAAACTCAGATTAATCTCATTAACCACTACTTCAATGGTTGATGTAGTGAAAACTCTGAGGATACTTGGAGCTTTGCGTGCTCAAGTTTACAATCACGAACACTAATCTCTGGTTCTGTTCTCAAAACCCGTCAGGAATGAGCCAACACACAAACGACTTTCTTGGAACCGAACGTTTCCGTATTCGCCGCCGGCTTGGTTCAGGCGGAATGGGTGTGGTGTATGAAGCACACGACAGGGAAACCGACAAGGTAGTTGCTCTTAAGACGCTGACGCGCGCTGAAGCATCGCACATCTCCCGATTCAAACATGAGTTTCGCTCGCTTGCGGATGTTTCCCATCCGAATCTGGTGGGACTTTACGAGTTCATGGCAGATGGCCAGTACTGGTTTTTCACGATGGAACTAGTGCAGGGAGTAAATTTTCTTGAATATGTTCGTCCGGGTTATCACGCCAAACCACCTCAGTCGTCAAAAACTTCGACGCTCCGAAAAACCTCCCCCGAGTCCGGCAGCGAGCTATTAGCAGATTACGAGGCAGTAACCAGACAGTTAGACTCCATCAGAAGCAACGATTCCGCGGAGGAGTATCCGGAAATTACCGAGGAGACTTCACTCTCGAAATCGAAACTGGACCTCAATCGTTTGACCCTGGCCATGAAGCAGCTTGCCGAGGGGTTACATGCCTTGCACGAAACCGGAAAGCTTCATCGAGATATCAAACCCTCCAACGTCCTGGTCACAAAAGAAGGCCGCGTAGTCATTCTGGATTTCGGCCTGGTTGCCGAAGTCGAGGGCCAGGAACTTCACAACAGCGTTACGCTCGCCGGTACGCCTGACTACATGTCCCCCGAGCAGGGAGGGCAACTCCCCATTTCTCGCGCCAGCGATTGGTATAGCGTCGGCGTCATGCTCTATCAGGCGCTTGCCGGTCGGCTTCCGTTTACCGGCAAGTTTTTCGAAGTGATGATGAATAAGCAGAACTTCGATCCCCCAGCGCCCAGTGAACTCGTGCGGAATTGTCCGGAAGATCTCAATGACCTTTGCATCAGGCTGCTTCGCCGCAAGCCCGAAGAGAGACCATGTGGCAGGGAGATTCTGCTGGCACTTGGAGACGAAAAAAGCGGTCCCTCACTGCCGCCAATAATTTCTTCATCCGCGCCGGCTTTGTCACAAACAACACCCTTCGTTGGTCGCGCACGTCAACTGCGGGAACTCGAAGATGCTTTTGCCGTAACGAGGCGAGGTCAGACAGCGACGGTCTATCTGCACGGCAGTTCGGGAATGGGGAAGAGTGCTCTCGCGCGTCACTTTCTGGATAAGTTACGACATAACCAACCCGATGTCATCATCCTGGAGGGACGCTGCTATGAACGCGAGTCTGTTCCATACAAAGCTCTGGATGGCGTGGTAGACAGCTTAACTAAGTATCTTCTCTCACTTCCTGATTCCAAAGCTGAAGCGCTAATGCCGCGCGAAGTGCTGGCGCTTGCCCGACTTTTTCCGGTGATGCTCCAGGTTGATTCTGTTTTCAATGCTCCGCAACGCGAGCAGGAGATTCCTGATCCATTTACACTGCGTCGCAAAGCGTTTGCAGCTTTGCGCGAACTGCTCGGACGCATATCTGACCGGCAGGCCCTGGTGCTTTATATCGATGATCTCCAGTGGTCCGACGCCGATAGTACGACGCTTCTTGAGGATCTGCTGCGGCCGCCCGATTCACCCCCACTGCTATTGCTCTCAAGCTTCCGCAGTGAAGACCTTCAAATAAGACCGTTCCTGAAGTCATTACTTGAAAAAGTGGGAACTGAAAGCTGTCGCGAGGTGCTTGTTGGCGCTTTGACAGAGACCGAATCCAGCGCGCTGTTGCGCGACTTGCTTGGCTCGAACGCTTCAGGACTCGAGCCATTCACAGATGCCATTCTGGGCGAAGCGCGCGGAAATCCTTTCCTGCTCGAACAGCTTGCTCGCTACGCCGCCACCAGCGACCAGTCCGCAACCACTGGGATTACTTTGGCTGTCATGCTCGACGCGCGATTACGACATCTGCCAAAAGGCGCGCGCCAGTTTGTTGATGCCCTGGCTGTGGCCGGACGTCCCATTAACCCCGAAGTGGTCTACAAAGCAGCAGAACTCTCGGGCGACGATCTTCCCCTTGTTAGCTCATTGCGTGCGGCGCAGTTTCTACGGACCGGCGGAACGGAACACACGCTCGAGCTGTATCACGATCGCATTCGCGAAACTCTCTCCACACAACTGGATCCGAAGAAGGTCACTCAGATTCACCGCCGCCTGGCCCAAGCCCTCGAAGGCCGAGGCATCGAAGATCCGGAGGCGCTTTTTGAACATTATCTTGGTGCGGGAGAAAGAGTACGTGCGGCAACCCACGCCGCGGTGGCTGCCCGAAAAGCTGCCGCAGCTCTTGCTTTTGATCGGGCGGCCGGTTTTTACCGCCGCGCTCTCGAACTTGCTCCAATGCGCGGCGCTGAGCTGGTCGATGTTAAGCGCGGACTTGCAGAGGCCCTGGTTAATGCCGGCCGGCCGGCTGAAGCTGCGCAAGCGTATCTTGAGCTGGCCCAGGTTACTTCAGCGCGACATAGTCTTGATTTCAAGCGCCGGGCTGCCGAACAGTTATTGATGGGGGGTCACATAAACGAAGGGCTGGAGCTGATTCGCTCCGTGCTCGCGGCTGTTGGTTTTACGCTTCCCGCTGGTCCAAGGCGCGCTCTGCTTTCCCTGCTGCTGAAACGTATCCAGATACGTTTGCGGGGTCTGAATTTCACTGAGCGGGATGAGAGCGAGATACCCGAAGCCGATCTCATTCGAATAGATACTTGCTTTGCCGTGGCTGCCGGTCTGGGCGGTGTTGATCTTATTCGTGGCGCTGATTTTCAAAGCCGTCATCTTTTGCTGGCTCTGCGAGCCGGCGAGCCCTATCGCGTGGCCCGCGCCCTGTCCTTCGAGGCGGCGCAGACTGCTGCTCGCGGTGGTGCCGCCGGAGAACGTGCCGCGCAGATTGCGCGACGGGCTGAGGAGCTCTCACAGAAGGTGGGACACCCGCACGCCATCGGACTTTCGATCTGGGCCAGTGGTGTCAGTTCCTACCTCGCCGGAAATTGGAAAAAGTCGGCTGAACTCTGCGAGCGCGCTGTCGAGGTTTTGCGCGACAGATGCACGGGCGCGACCTGGGAACTCACCATTGCGAATCGGTTTGTGCTTAGCGCCCTTCTACATTTAGGCGAGCTTGCTGAAGTTTCGCGACGAGTGCCGTCCTTGCTTTCGGCGGCGCTCGAGCAGGGAAATCTTTTCGCCGCAACTGATTTGCGAAGTCGTTTGAATGTGATTTGGCTCGTGGCAGATGACCCGAATAAGGCGAGAGCTGAGGTCATCGAAGCACTCAAGACATGGCCGCACGAAGGATTTCATTTGCAGCACTACACCTCCCTCTACGCGCTGGTACAAATCGAACTTTACACCGGAGATGTGGAAGTTGCCTGGAAACATATCAATGGGCAATGGCAGGCTTTGGAAGATTCAATGTTGCTGCGCACACAAGTGCTTCGGATTGAGGCTACCCATTTGCGGGCGCGTACAGCGCTTGCCTCAAGCTTGATTCGCGGTGGCGACGACAAAAGATTGCGCTTCGCTGAGAAGCTGGCGGGGAGATTAGGAAAAGAGAAGGTGTCGCCCTGGGCACCCCCTTTGGCCAATTTGGTGCGAGCCGCCGTGGCGCACCAGCAAGGTGAAACGGCGCAGGCCACTATGCTCCTTTCAAAAGCAATTCAGGGTTTTGATAGTGCTGACATGCCCCTTTACGCCGCGGTAGCACGATGGCGGCTTGGTGAAATACTCGGTGAGTACAAGGGTCGTCAGCTAGTTGCCGAAGCTAATGCGTGGATGGTGAATCAAATGGTAAAGAATCCCGAATCAATGACTCGCATACTGGCGCCCGGATTCTGAGTGAAACTTTGTAGTTTTGGGCTTCGAACTTTGGACTTTGAGCTTTGATCTTTGGAAGGTTGCTGAATAATTTGCAATTCTCTTTGCGTACCTTTGCGAATCCTTTGCGTTCTTTGCGGTTAGATTTCTGATGTAATTGGCTTCCCCAGGTGATTGGACGGACGGCAAAAACATTAACCGCAAAGAACGCAAAGGATTCGCAAAGGAACGCAAAGGATGACTGAGAATGAGCTGTCCAATATCGCCATCGGTTGTGCATTGAAAGTTCATTCTGCCTTGGGCCCTGGGTTGTTAGAGTCGTCCTATGAAGCTTGTCTCCATTATGAGTTGGTCAGTTCGGGACTGTTTGTAGAGGCTCAGAAAAAACTTCCTCTCATTTATGAAACCGTCAAACTGGAATGTGGATACAGGCTCGATCTCTGGGTGGAGCGCAAACTTATTATCGACATCAAAACCGTTGAACGCCTGAATGATGTTTATCTGGCGCAAGTGCTAACTTACCTGCGACTAACAGATTGCAAGTTGGGACTATTAATGAATTTCAATGTGCTTAGATTAAAAGATGGGATCAGGAGGGTCGTAAACAACCTTTAGCTCTTTGCGTATCTTTGCGAATTCTTTGCGCCCTTTGCGGTTAATCTTGTTTTGATTTCTAGTCTAACCACTCAGGACATTTCAGAAACCGCAAAGAACGCAAAGGCTTCGCAAAGTAGCGCAAAGAAATGCAGCCAAATCTCGGCTCATCACTACCAGGTGTTAATAGATGGACACACTGAAAACTCTGACTTACGACGTAACGGGCCGCACTGCTCGCATCACACTTAACCGTCCGGAACGAGGCAACGGCATAACCTTCGAGATGCCGGCCGAACTCGCCGCGTCTGTAGAGCGCGCTAATCTGGATGCGAGCGTCCACGTGATTGCTCTGTCAGGTAACGGAACAGGTTTTTGCGGTGGTTACGATCTTGTAATGACCGCGGAACAAAGGCTTGGTGCCGAAGGCGATCTAATGGGTTGGCCGCAGGGATCACCGATGGATCCAAAAGTGCAGTTGGCCAACCACGATCCTGAAGAGATCTGGGATCCCATCCTCGACTACGCCATGATGAGCCGTAACGTACGCGGGTTTATGAGTCTTTTCTACAGTGACAAGCCGGTGATTTGTAAGGTCCATGGTTTTTGCGTTGCCGGTGGCACCGATATGGCCCTATGTTCCGATCTTCTGTTCATCGAAGATACAGCGACAATCGGTTTTCCGCCGGCACGCGTGTGGGGCGTGCCCACCACCGCGCTCTGGGCCTATCGGATCGGAGCCGAGAAAGCCAAGCGATTATTGTTTACCGGCGATTGTTTAACCGGGACGCAAGCGGCGGAATGGGGATTGGCCACTGAGGCGGTCACTGCCGACAAACTCGATCAGCGATTTGAGAATATGCTGGAACGCGTAGCCCGGTTACCGGTCAATCAGTTAGTGATGATGAAGCTTTTAATCAATCAAACTCTCAACGGCCAGGGTCTTCATGCCACGCAGATGCTTGGGACGATATTCGACGGCATTGCGCGCCATACCAAAGAAGGCTATGCCTTTCAGAAACGTGCCAGCGAAGTCGGCTTCAAACAAGCGGTCAAAGAACGTGATGAGCCGTTTAGCGACAGGCGTTAAATCGCCAGGCCGCGCATCTCTTTGCGTTACTTTGCGTAGCCTTTGCGTTCTTTGCGGTTTTTGAATTGTTCTTGAGTGGTAGACTAGAAATCAAACAAGATCAACCGCAAAGGGCGCAAAGAACTCGCAAAGGTACGCAAAGCTTACAGGGTGCTGTCGCAATAATTTTGTTCGGAGCGAAACACACATGATCTTCACCAGCCCTCACGCCGCAGTCACGATTCCTGAGATACATTTAACCGATTACGTTCTGAGACGAGCAGAAGAGTGGGGTGATAAACCCGCGCTCATCGATGGGCCAACCGGCCGAACTTATACCTACCGGCAACTTCGTGGGCTTATTCGCAAGCTCGCTGCCGGGTTTGGCAATCATGGCGTGACGAAGGGAGACGTGTTTGCTATTTATAGTCCCAACCTTCCCGAATATGCTCTCGCTTTTCATGCTGTGGCGACTTTGGGTGCCGTAACGACGATGGTGCCGCCGCTTTTCACTAACGACGAGATAATCAAGCAGTTAGAAAATTCAGGCGCCAGATACCTGCTTACTATTCCCCAGTTGATGGAGAAGGCGCGAGAAGTCGCCCAGGCAACCAGTATCAGCAAGATCTTTGTGATCGGAGAAGCTGATGGGGCGATTCCTTTCGCGTCGCTTCTTAAAAACGGCGACGTTAAAGAAGATGTCCGTTCCTCTCTTAAGACAAATGCGAGGGAGGATGTGGTTGCTCTACCTTATTCAAGTGGTACGACCGGATTCCCGAAAGGCGTGATGCTGACGCATCATAATCTTGTCGCCATGTTGCGTCTTATGGAGGCCAGCGACGCTTTTTCGCACGACGATACGATGGTGTGTGTTGTTCCGATGTCTCACCTTTACGGCTTACACATCGTTGTCAACCTCGGCCTTAGTCAGGGAGCGACAATCGTAACAGTGCCGCGCTATGACCTTGATCAATTCTTGCAGGCGCTGGAACTTTATAAAGTGAGTATCGCGCCTCTTGTGCCGCCTCTGGTTTTAGCGCTGTCACGAGCGCCGCAAATCGACAATCACGACCTGTCTGCGCTGCGTATGATTTATTGTGGTGCCGCAACGCTCGCCGGTGCCGTCGCAAGTGCCTGCTCCGAGCGGCTGGGTTGCGAGATTCGATACGGCTATGGCCTGACGGAAGTCAGTCCCCTGTCTCACGCAAGTCTCTCTGATACGAAGAAGCATAAATCTGGCTCTGTCGGCTACTGTCTTCCCAACACTGAATGCAAAATAGTCGACTACACAACCGGCGCAGAACTCGGGCCGGATCACGAAGGTGAAATCTGGGTACGCGGGCCGCAAGTAATGAAGGGTTATGCTGCAAACGCGCAGGCGACGGCGGAAATGATTAACTCAGAAGGCTGGCTGCGCACCGGCGACATCGGCTGCTGCGACGCAGACGGTCAGCTTTTTGTCGTAGATCGGATCAAAGAATTAATAAAGACGAATGGCCGGCAGGTCGCGCCGGCCGAACTGGAATCGCTATTGCTATCGCACGCTTCAATTGCCGATGCTGCTGTTGTTCCCAGTCCCGATGAAAACGCGGGCGAAGTGCCAAAGGCGTTTGTGGTATTGAAGGGTGAAGCAAGCGCAGAAGAAATAATGGAATTTGTGGCCGCTCGCGTGGCGCCTTACAAGCGAATTCGGCGAGTAGAGTTTATTAGCGAGATCCCCAAGAGTCCTGCAGGGAAAATTCTGCGTCGAGTGCTCAAGGATCGCGAACGACGCACGCTGCAAACACCGCAATAGATAAGACGGACAGCCTAACCCCGACCCTCCTGGCATCGGCCGCTTAAAAACGGGTCATATACTTCCTCTTTATGGCTTGCGGACCATTCTGCGTCCTTCGTTCCGCAAGTTGGAGTGCACCAGGTATTTCGTCGTTTCAGTAGCACCTTCGATCATTTTCTTATCTCATTAGCACCTGGCTTCAGCCAGGTGATCCCTAAGCAAAAATCTTGGCAAACCGTTTCCAACGGTTTGTCTTGGACTCACACCTGCTAAGCCCGTGCTTTGTGATAAAAGGCGTCACCATGTCAATCCATTCTTACTCACGCTGCTGGATTCACCTTATATGGTCCACACTTGACCGAGAGCCCATGTTGACTAAGTCCGCCGCTGCAAAGGCCTCAAGGTTTTTGACTGACTATTCCAGACAAAATGGCATTTACATGAAGATTAATTACTTCAATCCTGAACATGTGCACACATTGATCGATTTACCCACGAACAAGTGCATTGAGGACGTCGTCAAACTATTCAAAGGCAGTTCGTCTCATTGGATTAACCAAGAACGACTCCTTGGCGGAAGATTCTCGTGGGGCCGAGGATATGGCGCATTCTCCGTATCTCATTCGGATAGCGAGAGGGTTGCACGTTATATCGCCAAGCAGAAGGAGCATCATCACAAGAAGACTTTTAACGCTGAGTTTCAACTCTTCGTGAAAAAGTATGGACTTGAATGGAAGGATAGCGACTAGAAACCGTTAAAACGGTTTCTGATTCTTAGATACTGGATCACCTGGCTGAAGCCAGGTGTTAATGAGATAAAACGGATCTTCCGGAGGAAGCCAAGTGCTGACGAAATAAAGAAAGACTCCCCGCGCTTGAGGGTAGTTGCTAATAACGGCAGAAGCGTATTGATGAATGAAATAGACTGGGAATAGCGGCTGGTCGCAATCAATCCTTAAACAGCTTTTGCGATCGCCAGTTCAGGAGCTGGCGGGGTCTTCAGGAGGCCGGAGGTAAGTATGTCTTCATGCAGCTCGCCTCGCTTGTCTGTGACCATGGTTGGAGTGAAGTAGCTTTCAAACCTGGAATCCACGCGGAAGGCCGGCGTGTACATATGATCGAGCGGTTCCGTCGTGCTGACAAACGTGCGAGGTCGTGGCTTCTTTTTTAACCATCCTAAACCGGTAAATGAAGTTGTAAGGGGTTGAGCGCAAACCAGCAGCCCGGCGCCTACAGCCAGCACCATCTGCATCTTTGTTAGTTTGGAATGATAGATCCTCGCGAATCCCGCAGCATGCTTCAGAATCCGGCCGTGAAAGCCCTTCAGACTCTGCAAGTCGTCAACAAACTTCACAACTTCGTTCATCGGATCGACCGGCTTCTGCAAAACAGTGGTCCCATCCATGTCGCGCAGTTTAGTGTCAGGAAGCATTGTGCGATTTTTTACGCACTCATAGAAATACGGAGTGCCTAAAAGAGGGATCGAAAGCGTCACAAAAGAAGGCACGGTAATTTCCGGCGTGCCGGTAATGAAGTGTAACTCGCGTCGCAAGTCGGCAATGCTTCGAGTGCTCACATCAACCATGAGGCCATAGGAAAAAACGACGCCGGCATTTAACGACTTACTAATCATCTCGACCTGAGGTGCTTTCGTGTTTTGCAGCTTATTAAAGTTGCGCAACCAGTCGTTATCGAAAGACTCGAGCCCGCTGAACAGAAGCTCGCAGCCTGCCTCTCTGATTAACTTCAGATTTTCATCGCGAGCATAAAAGTCGTTCGTGACCAGAGCGCCCCATTCATTAAACTGCCCGGCTGCCCGCATTTCATTGATAAGTCTTAACCTCGCTTTGAAATGATTTCGGTCACTGCCATAAAAGTTGTTATCGAGGAAAAACATTCTTCGCCGTTTCCCTGAGGCGAGTATCTGCTGGCGAATATGATCAATTTCGTAGGTTTGATAACCACGGCCTTCGGCAGTTAACGAACAGAAGGAACAGCGGAAGTTGCAATAGCGCGTTGTCTCAACATAGCCAATCCTCCCGAGCCAGTAGGCGAGGTCATAACGTGGAAGCATCGTGTCAGCCACGTACTCGGGGCTAAGAGCTTCAGTGATAACGTCGCGAAGTTCTTCAATATCTCCAAGGCAGGCGTAGTCAAATACTTTTCTCGAAAGCAGGGGTAGCGAGCGCACGGGAGGTCCGCCGGCTACGACAATTACTTTAGGATTCTTTGAGCGAGCGTATGCGGTCAGATGCAGCATCCGGTCGAAGCTGTTAGTAAGACCGGTTAGCACCAGGACATCCGGCCATGACAGCAGCGACTCATTTTCGAGGGGCCCGCTTGCGAGTTCGGTGTAGCAGCGAACGTCACACAATGCACGCGAAAAGGCGCCGGCTAAATAGATCGGACCGACCGCCTGGGGGATCTTTGTGGTCCTGCGAATCGGCTGCCGGGAATCGTCAAAGTAGCAATTTACGACCAGTACTCGCTTGCGCGACAACGCTTTCGGGTTTCGGATCGGGTGTAACTTGGGGCGCATCAAAATCTCTCCTGACAACCGCTTGCTCTTCTTTGCGAAAGTCTTCAGTTATCTCGGCTATTTGGGCTGTTAACAGCCTCTCGGAAACACAAACGGCGAGGGGATTTGGTCGGAAATGGGCGAATCATGAAATCGCCGGTAACTCTACTATCTCAGCGCATGTTAGGCAATGACGATTGGGGGTAATTCACCGAAATTACACAGGTATTACGCATACTGCCGCTTCCGCGGCTCTGCAGCCTGATGCGAGGAAGGTCTCCAACCTTCCGGCAGACTGTCGTGTTTTCTGGGGCTCCGCCCCTAAGTTAGGAAAGCTGCTTAAACTAAAGCTCTCGACATCAGAACCGCGGTAGCGACCGGCCATTGAAGCTGGTCTGCACCGATCCGAGATCGGCTGAAGGTTCTAAGTAAGCATCCGGCCGGTCGCTACCGCTTGATGCGGTTCTGATGTCGAGTCCTATCAAGGGCGAGCCCTTCCGCACATCAAGCGGCACAGCCGTAAGATGCGACGAGCGCTTCCGCTACGTTTCCCCGCAGGACAGAAACTGCGTTTGGCAGCAAGCGAAAGAGATACAAAATACAATCTGACGAGATTAGCTTTGCGACGCCAAATGCTTGAGGGCGGATGAGAGTTTGGCACAAACCTTTGCAGTGGAAACGGAGTACTGCCGGAAGTCAAAAGTTGTTACGAGCGCCACGCCGAGGCTGGCTGACGTGAGGAAGATTTCATCCGCCTCGGTGAGTTCGACGAGATCATAGACACCTTCTATCGCTGGAATAAACTGTTTGCTTGCCAGTTCGATGACCGCGCCCCGGGTTACACCGGCTGACGCCCCGGTACTAAGAGCCGGTGTATGGAGGGTGCCATCTTTCACCCAGAAAATATTTCCCATCGTCGCTGAAACAATCTCGCCGCGTTCGTTGAGCATGACGGCTTCGTCAAAATCTCTCGCCTGCGCTTCTTCCCACGAAAGCACCTGATCGAGATAGTTCAGACTTTTGATCCCGACAAGCGGTGAAAATGTGTTGTAGCGATAAGGGGAAACAGCGAGCGACATTCCTGCCGGCGAGATCTTCTGTGGCTCGCCGGTCATGATTAGAAGGTCAGTCTTGTGAGTACCTTCTTTTTTTGCGTTCCATACGTCGCGCCCGCTCCGCGCCAGCAGGATCACGCGGGCGCGCCCGTTTCGCACCTGGTTAACCGCGACAAGTTTTCTGACTGCCTCCCCAATGCTGCGTTCGTTTGCTCCGGTGCAATCGATATTCAAGCGCTTGGCATGATCCTCAAGACGTTTCCAATGGTCAGGCCACATGAATGGCGTGCCATTGTGGATCGCGACTGTTGTAAAGACTCCACGGCCGTAGAGCATGGCCGATGAGACGGGCGCGACTCGGGCCTTCGTCGCCTCGAGCATCACTTTATTGAGATAAATTACCGGATGCACAATCGGAGTCTCGGCTCGGGATCGTCCAAGTCCAAAGTCCAATGTCCAAAGTCCAATGTCTGAGAGTTAGCGGTAGTCTTTCCAGATTGGTCCAGGTGCTCGGTTAATTGCGCATTGGTTCTTGACTTTGGACATTGGACATTGGACGTTGGACAAGTTGAGCTACTCCCTGCCTGCGGCCATCACTTCGGCTTCGAGTTTTTTAGAAAGGGAACTGCGCCAAACGTTTTCGATTTCGCTAACGGAAACGGAGATGACTTCATCCGCTTCGTCGCCTTTTTCTTTGTCGAATCTTATCCGAAGTCTGCTCCCACCAACTTGGCCGATAATCCTGAACGGACAATTCTCGCGTTCTGCAATACTTTCCAACACACTGCGCGACGAGGCCGGGAAACTAACAATAATGCGCGAGGGCGATTCGCCAAAGAGCATGCTCGGCTCAGGAAGCGAATCAATTAGTGTGTTGGGGAGAACAATGTCGGCGCCAATGGAAGGATGATTTGGGGAAGTAAAACAACATTCTGCAAGTGCAATCGCCAGCCCACCATCTGAGCAGTCGTGAGCCGATGCCAGGAGGCCTGCCTCGGCTGCCTCGGTACAGACATTTTGCAGGGCGCGCTCAGCTTGTAGATCCAGTTTGGGCACTGTGCCATCGGCAATCATCGACTCAGTCGAAACGCCCTCAATACAGGCCGCATATTGGCTAACAGACAGATCATCAGTGGTCATACCCAGCAGGGCGATTAGATCGCCGTCCTTTTTGAATCCAGGTTGCACAACTCGACGCACATCCTCAATGAGGCCAATCATGCCAATCACCGGAGTGGGTAGAACGCCGCGGCCTTCAGTTTCGTTGTAGAAGGAAACGTTGCCGGAAACCACTGGCGTATTGAATGCTCGACACGCTTCCGCCATGCCATCGATGACTTCCGAAAACGACCACATCACTTCCGGTCGTTCAGGAGATGCGAAATTAAGGCAGTTCGTGATTGCCAGCGGTCGCGCGCCCACGCAGACGACGTTGCGAGCGGCTTCCGCCACAATCAGCTTTGCCCCTTCGCGAGGATTAACTGCGCAGTAACGCCCGTTACCGTCAAGGGTCATGGCGAGAGCCCGGCGAGTCTCTTTGATTCGCACCACTGCCGCATCAGCACCCGGCAACACCGCAGTATTGGTTCGGACCATGTGATCGTATTGCCGGTAGACGAATTGTTTGGAGGCGAGGTTGGGGGAAGCTAATAGCGCAAGCAAGGCGTCGTTGTGGTTTTGAGCTTTGAGCTTTGTGCTTCGTTCTTCGGACTTTGGGCTTTTGTCTCCGGACGTTGGACCTTGGACTTTGGACCTTGGACTTGGGCGGCGCATCGGGCGTTCGTAGAGCGGGGCCTCGTCTGTCAGAGCCGAAACGGGAATATCAGCAACTGTCTCGTTATTGTGAATCACGCGCATGTTTTGACCTTCGCGTACGCGACCAATGACCACAGCGTCGAGATCCCATTTACGAAAGATGTCGATCACTTCACGCTCGCGTCCGGAGTGAGCCACGATCAGCATTCGCTCCTGTGACTCGGAAAGCAGCATCTCATAAGCCGTCATGTTGTTTTCACGTTGCGGCACCAAAGATAGATTTATTTCTATTCCCGTGCCGGCGCGTGCAGCCATTTCACACGAAGAAGACGTCAGGCCCGCGGCGCCCATATCCTGAATACCCGCCACTGCCCCGCTGCGCATCGCTTCGAGACAAGCCTCAAGCAAGAGCTTCTCAAGGAAGGGATCGCCCACCTGCACGGTAGGACGTTTCTTAAGGGCCTCTTCGTCAAACTCCGCCGAGGCCATAGTCGCTCCGTGAATGCCATCGCGTCCGGTTTTGGCGCCCACGTAAAGAATCGGATTGCCAACTCCCGTTGCCTTGCCGAAAAAGATTTGTTCCTGGCGCACCAGTCCCAATGCGAACGCGTTTACGAGTGGATTGAGCGAATAGGCATCGTCAAACGCAACCTCGCCACCGACGGTGGCAACCCCGAATGCGTTGCCGTAATGGGCAATCCCGCTGACTACCCCCGCCAGCAACGAGCGATTGCGGCGTCCGTACTTTGGGTGGTCGAGGGAACCAAATCGCAGACTATTCATGGCCGCAATGGGCCGTGCTCCCATGGTAAAAACGTCGCGCAGGATGCCGCCGACTCCAGTTGCCGCTCCCTGGAATGGTTCGATAAATGAAGGGTGATTATGTGATTCGATCTTGAAAGCCGCACACCAACCGTCACCTATATCAACGATGCCCGCATTCTCTCCGGGAGGCACGACGATGTGGTCTCCGGTAATGGGGAGCCTGCGCAAGTGGATGCGCGAAGACTTATAGGAACAGTGCTCAGACCACATCACCGAAAAGATGCCCAGTTCAACCAGACTGGGCTGGCGGCCCATAAGCGACGTGATACCTTCAAACTCTTCGGTTGTGAGATTGTGAGTGGAGATTACTTCAGAGGTGATGGGGTCCATAAAAGAGTAGGCAGTAGGCAGTAGGCAGAAAGCGGAACGGCGATAATAGTTTATGGTCGGGCCAGCGATCTGAGATCTCAGATCGGGCTTTGAGAGCTGCCTACTGCTTAGTGCCTACTGCCTCCTGCCCTTTACTGCTTACTAGTTTTTCGATCTCGGCTCGCAATTCATCAGTCTTCACGCGTCCAAAAGTTTTGTAAACAATCTCGCCCCTTGTGTTGTATAGAAACGTGGCCGGCAAGGCTCCCCCCCATTCGCGATCCACGGCATTGATTGCCGGTTCCGGGTCGGCCACATTCAACAAGTAGACGGGCATCCTGGCGCGCATCTTCCGCAGAAACTTCGGCACTTCAGTATTGATATCCTTCAGATCGTCGAGAGTAATCGCGATGAAGTCGAGTCCTTTTGGTCGATACTGTTCATCGATTTTCACTAGATCAGGAAACTCGTCGCGGCAGGGATCGCACCAGGTGGCCCAGTAGTTGACGAGTAACGGCCGGATTCCATCTCGTTTCAGGAGACCTTGCAACTCCTCGGCGTTAATCGCGCGCGCAGCGACTGACCGCTTCACCGCAACGCGAGGCGTGCGAGCCCTTCGAGCCGTTCGAGATTGGGCAGTTGCTGGAAACCCCGAAAACAAGCCGCTGAGCGCAATAACGACGACGACTCTGATCAGGGCGAGCGGGACGGATCTGTAAAAGAGCGACATTAATCGGCACGCTTGATCGAACAGCCGAAGGCGTTGGCCGTAGTTTTTATTACCGGTTTTCCGGACAAGGTTGCTTCAAGCGCGTCCCGCAACTCATTGGAGTTGACTTGCGATGTATCGCGGCTATTGTCTATGCGCCCGTGATACAGGAGCTTGTTATTGGCATCGAGGAAATAAGCCTCAGGCGTCCTGGTCGCGCCCAGCGCGTCGGCAATCTTGTTGTCGTTGTCCTTCAGAATCACGAATGTCATCTTGTAGGCAGCGGCGTGCGCCTTTACCGCATCAGCTGGTTCAGTCACATTTGAATTGATGCCCACTACATTGACGCCCCGGGCTTTGTAATCCTGAGCAAGTTTTTCCATGCGCTCATTGTAGGCGTTAGAGATCGGGCATTGCCCTGCTATGAAAATCAGCACGGTGCCGTTCTTGCCCTTGAGCGAATTAAGGGCATGGTCCTTACCATCGGTGTCGGGAAGGACAAAATCTCCAATCGTAGCGCCAATGACAGGCGGAGCGGGTACATCGGTGTCATTGGTTCTCGCGCTGCCGCTGGCGGCAACGGCAAGCAGGAGCGCAAGTATCAGCGAGATAACAGGTAGCTTCTTCATAGGAGTCCTCTTCATAAGCAATACAAAACACGGAGAAAATGGAAACGGAAGATTAACAGTCTGATATGACGCGTGGCAAGCGAGTGGAAGAGTGCGAGTAGAGGTTTGGTTTCAAGCACAATTTTTACATTGCTCAACGTTATCACTGGGAACGCGGGCGCCCTCGCCCGCTAACTCGCCGCAAGGCGCGGTTTTCTGGAAGAAGTACAAGAGTAAAGATAGTTATTCGCGGTCCGCGCTCATTGCGGGCGAGGGCGCCCGCGTTCCCAGCAAGAAGTGGCTCGGAAGATTCCAAATTGAGTTATTACCAAGCGAGAGTTCGGGCTCGGTTTTCAAATGCTCGAGTTTTCAAATGCCAGAGTTTAGATGCTTCCGCCGGCGTATCGCGATGATGAGACCTGTTAAGATAAGAGTTACAAGGGCGGACAGCAGGCAAAATTGACAAAAAGCCTTGATGACGAAAGCCTGAAGATAAAGCAGCCATAGCGTAACGAGAAACATTCCTCCGACGATGATTGCGAGTAACCTGCCTGTTGCTTGGTAGCTAAATGCAGCGAGCGTGGCGAGACTAAAAACCACAAAATATGCCGTCGCTCCGACGAGCGCGAGAGGGATGCCGCGCACGGAAGCATATGGACTGGAAAGCACCTCGGAGCAACCCGTGACGATGGTGCAACGAACACTGCGCCCGGATAGATGCTCGACCGTTAGATAGATGGAGTCAGCAAGCCCGATGAGTGAAACGAAAGCTGCGACGCTGTAAAGGATTTCCGCTCGTCGCAGGTTTTTTGGTTTATTTGTCTGGTTTTCGCTTGTCACAAAATTGCGAATCGGATCGCTTTGCGTCAATTCAAACGCCGTCTAGCGGCGAAATATTTGTAGAACATGGGACTATTAACGGCCAGGTTAAGGCCCTGGTTACGGATGGGGCGCTGAGAGTTCGTTGTTAATGAGAGCCCGAAGCTTGTCGGGCGCGAGCGATTCAAAAGGCACCTCGCGACCATTAAGAAAGACTGTGGGTGTACCC
>JBHEMV010000031.1:0-11614 GCA_046262375.1 Pyrinomonadaceae bacterium | reverse complement strand
CCCTTTACTCCAAGAGCGTGAGCGCGCTTTCCGTCCAGAAAAATACGCTGCTCCACAATCGGGTTATTGATGTCGCGCTTGAACTGTTCGGGGTTCAGCCCAATCTTAGTTGCATAGCCTTCAAAGATGGGGCGCACGTCAAAAGCCTCGTGCCAGTTCCTTTGGTTTTCATAAATCAAGGCATGCATTTCCCAGAATTTTCCTTGCAGGCCCGCCGCCTCGGCGGCACGTGCCGCAGCCAGGGCATGTCGGTGGGTGGGCACGAGCGGAAGCTCACGAAAGATTATTCGCAATCGCGATCCAAACTCGCGCTGCATCGTTTTCAAGATAGGGTGAAGCAGTCCGCATGGCGGACATTGGAAGTCGCCAAACTCTTCGAGTGTTGCTGGCGCCGTGGCCGAGCCCAATGCATGCGGGGGGTCGGCGCCCGGTTCCCTGGTGATCCGTGCGTTAGCCAAAGGGGAGGCGCCCGAAGGCGAAGCGGGCGAGGTGTTGGACGCAGGCATCGTAGCCGGAAGCTCAGCGGTTGAGCGAGTCAAATACCAGACCGTTAGCAACGCGGCTATCAGCACGGCAGCGATGATCACAAATGGAAGGGCGCGCTTCATCAGCAGACTGATGGGATTCGTTTAGTGAACAGGTGCGAGGCGTTACCGAACGCTATAGAAAACCGTCTTGTCGAGATCGCCATTAATGTAAATCTCAACCTTATATTTCCCTGAGGGCCAATCCTGAGGCAAGCTTAAATGGCCGTGAACGATATTCTCAAGTGCCCTGGTCTTGTAGTCGATGTCTTTGATTTTTTGGTTTTGGGTACCGTCGGCATCTACGATCCACCATGAAAACTTCATCTGCGTTCCCGACTTTGCTTCTTTCAAGGTCGCAACGCAATGGATCGTCCTGTCGCTTGGCGCAAAGGAATCCGTCTCGTCTCCGGGCTTACCACTATTATCCCTGGCCATGTGAATTTCCTTTATTGCTAAACCGGATCCGGATTGAGATTGAGGCTCTTTGCTGGAACTAGTATTGGAATTCGTCTCGGTGTTGGTGTTGTTCTTATTACCAAGACTGCATGCGAGCACGACGAAGACTAAAAGGCCGGCTGCAAGCCAGGCTGGATGGTGTTTCATCTTAAGTTCTCCATAGTGGGTTGTAATTGAAGGTGGCAATCAGGCCACCGTGGCCAGCGTCGCGGCAAGCGAACGAAAAATATCGCGTCCGTCGCTCGACCCCAGTAGGTCTTCACAGGCACGTTCAGGATGGGGCATCAGGCCCAGCACGTTGCGCTCGCGACTGCAAATACCGGCGATGTTATCTCGCGAGCCGTTTGGATTTGCTTCCTCAGTGGCTTTCCCATTCCGGTCACAGTAGCGAAAGACGATACGCTGATCTCGCCGGAGTTCTTCGAGAGTCGAATCGTCACAGACGTAGTTTCCCTCGGCATGAGCGATCGGAATTCGTAGCACCGACTGTTGGTGCAACTCGTTTGTGAAGGGCGTGTCTGAAGTTTCAACGCGTACGAAGACGTGTTCGCAAATGAAGTGTAGGTCGCGATTACGAATCAAGGCACCAGGCAACAAACCTGCTTCGCAAAGAATTTGAAAACCATTGCAGATTCCTAAGACGAAACGGCCGGTGACAGCAAACTTCTTTACGGATTCCATTACCGGCGAAAATCGAGCCAGGGCCCCCGCTCGCAGATAGTCGCCATAAGAAAATCCGCCGGGGATAATGACGGCATCGTAAGAGTCCAGGTCTGTGTCGCGGTGCCAGATGAAGTCTACCGGCTGGCCAACGTGCTTTGAGATCACATGGTAAGCATCGTGATCGCAATTTGAGCCGGGAAAAACAATAATTCCGAATTTCACCCTTCAATCTCCACGCTATAGTTTTCGATAATCGGGTTGGAAAGAACCTCCCGCGCCATTCGAGCCACCGACTCGCGCGCTTGTTCCTGACTGGCCGAATCCTCTAGAGCGATCTCGAAGTATTTTCCCTGGCGAACGTCCGAGATCCCGGTAAAGCCGAGCAACTCTACGGAGTGATGTATGGCTTTGCCCTGGGGGTCAAGAACGCCTGGTTTAAGACTGACATAGACTTTCGCTTTCATCGTTTTGCACAACTCCCGAATTTTCTCGTTCATACTAAGACATAACATTGCTTCATGTGTAGCTGATAGCATAATATCTGGGCCCGCGACGTTAGTATTTAATCTTGAACACAATTTCCACACTCAGGAGACTCAATAATGCAAAACCCGCCCCCCGGACAGCAGAATTACAGCGGCCCCAGTGGTAGCCCCCCTCAGAGCAGCTCTCCATTGGGCGGGATGGATCCCAAAATAGCCGCGGCCATCTCGTACATCTGGATCGTGGGGTTAATATTTTTCTTGCTCGAAAAGGAAAATAAGTTCGTGCGGTTCCACGCGATGCAGTCGATTCTCTTCGGTATCGCCAACTCCGTAATCATGGTGGTGTTGGTCATCCTCGCGACAATACTTACGGTAGTCTTTGGCATTGGCGGCGCCATGGTTGGCGGTGGAGTTTCAACATTGGTCAGCCTGTTTGTGTGGTTGATTTGGCTGTTATTCTGGCTCATCGCAATGGCTATGTTTGTGGGCTTGATCTTTGCGGCGGTCAAGGCGTACCAGGGCCAAAAGTTCAAATTGCCAGTCATCGGTAACATGGCTGAAAACATTGTGAACAAGTGAGTCTAGCCAGCGCTTCAGTCGGGTTTCATCACAAAGCACCCACCTGCTAAACGCAGGTGGTACTTGCCACGGTTTTACGTCCCGCCAAAAACCCTGTCAAAGATCGTGTTGATATTTCTTAGATAAGTATCGAGTGCGAACACGGCGTCAATCTCTTGAGAGGCAAGATGAGATTTGATGTCTGCGTCGTTCCTCACGAGCCCGTGAAAGTCTTTGTTCTCATCCCAAACCTTCAGAGCGTTCCTCTGCACCCACTCGTACGCCGTTTCGCGTGAGATGCCCTTTTGAGTAAGCGCGAGCAGCAGCTGTCCGCTGAAGATCAGGCCCTTCGTAACATGAAGGTTCTGAAGCATGCGCTCGGGATAGACCACCAGGCCTGCGATTAACGAGGTGGCTTTATGAAGGATGTAATCCAAGGCAATGCTCGAATCAGGCAAAACCACTCGTTCAGCTGAAGAGTGCGAGATATCGCGCTCATGCCATAGAGCAACGTTTTCGAGGCCAACCAGGCTGTTGGCTCTTACAATTCGGGCTATGCCGCAGATTCGCTCGGAAATTATCGGGTTTCGCTTATGAGGCATGGCGCTGGAACCCTTCTGGCCCACGGCAAAGTGTTCCTGAGCTTCGTTAACTTCAGTGCGCTGCAAGTGCCGGATATTCAATGCAAA
The DNA here is from genome assembly GCA_046262375.1 of Pyrinomonadaceae bacterium. GTDB lineage: Bacteria > Acidobacteriota > Blastocatellia > Pyrinomonadales > Pyrinomonadaceae > PSRF01. Next base: position 8,236 of record JBHEMV010000031.1, on the reverse strand, counting down.
CTTTTCGAGCGACGAGGCAATGATGGCCAGCGTAGTCAAGTATTCGGCGTAACAATCACGCTGAATGATCTGTGTGGAAACGGGGGCGGCTCTAAGGTCAAGCCGCTCGCAAACCTTCTGCTCAACGGTCGGATCGAGATGCGCAAATGCTCCGACAGCGCCGCTTATTTTTCCCACAGCCACTGTAGTTCGCGCACGCCTTAAGCGTTCCCGGTTGCGCCGCATCTCGTCGTACCAGAGTGCGAAGGTCAATCCGAAAGAAGTTGGTTCGGCGTGGATGCCGTGTGTACGGCCAATTTGGGGAGTGTCCTTAAACTCAAACGCCCGCCGTTTGAGTACCTCCAGAAGCGATTCGATTTTCTTGAGCAGCAGATCGCATGCATCTCTCAAAAGCAGCGCGTTAGCCGTATCCACGACGTCGGAAGAAGTGAGACCGTAGTGAACGAAACGCGCGGCCTCGCCAATGTTTTCTGCAAGATTAGTGGTGAAGGCAATTACGTCGTGGTTGGTAGTTTTCTCGATCTCATTAATTCGTTCAACTGAAAAATTAGCGCGTGCCTTGATCTGCTCGAGCGCATCCCGTGGAATCGTTCCCATTTCCGAATGAACTTCGCAAACAGCGATTTCCACCTCGAGCCATTTCTGAAACTTGCTCTGTTCACTCCAGAGCGCGCCCATTTCCGGCAATGTATAGCGTTCGATCATGAAATTCTAGCCACCATCCACAGATTGCGCAGATTGCACAGATTTACACCCAGGAATAACGAGGCCTTTGACCTCCGAGTTCGTAGTTAACCTTTCCGAATCGCAACCCCATTAGAGTGGAAATTTGATCCCAAAGTCTCATGTACGTAACTCTTAATCTGTGAAATCTGCGTAATCTGCGGATTCTATTTCAGCGCTGTTGAGTTGACGAAATATCGAGCCAGAAGCCAGTGATTATTCCGTTCAACCAGTGTGAAGGTTTCCATACCTTCGCCCCTCTGAAATTTTGTTCTGTAGGTAACGATGTAGGCCCGGCCCTTTAGCGGTCCGCTGGAGTTCTGCTGCTCAGTGGCCGACTGCAGCATTCGGCTTTCAACCATGCCCAGCTTCGCCCGGAGGGTCTTCAAGGTTGAGACAGACTGTTCAAGCGTTGCGTCTTGTTTCCACAACTCGGACGCTTGGTTATAGATCTTTTCGTAACGCTCTGACGCAATCTCTTCGTTTATTGTGCCAATCGTTGATTCAACTTCGGCTGGAATACTCCGGCGCTCCTCACTCAGCGCACACGCAGACGCGAAAAGGGAAATCAGTAAAATTAGAAAGCCTGGAAACCGGCGTAAGTAACTAGCAAGTTGAGAGTGTAAAGACGCCCAGTTCATCCTTCCGCCTTCATCCTTCAGCCTTTCCTTACACTTCGATCCACGGAGTGGGCTCGGTCGGAAACGACAGGCTGATCTCAGTGTCGGCGTGAAATAGTGGAAAGCGCTCCTGCAGGGCAACTTCAGCGGAAATCTTAGCTAGATAGGGGTTATTTGCGCGCTGGGAGAGATGGGCCAACACCAGAAATCTCGCAACACCGTCAAAGCCGTCGAGAATCCACTCAGCCACATCTTCATTGGAGAGATGACCGAGCCGCGAAAGAATTCGCTGTTTCAATTCCCATGGATAAACATCACAAGCCTTCAACATGTCACGGCTGTGATTTGATTCAATGACAATCGCGGCGCAACCGCGCAGCCGCTCGCTGACAAGCGTCGTGATGTGACCAAAATCCATCAAGGTGGCGATCTTCACGCCCTGATGAGTCGCCGTGAATCCGAAATTGTCGACAGCGTCGTGCGGAATCGTAAAGGGATGAAAATCGATCTCGCCGATACGAAAGTCTTGGCTCGATTCTATCTGCTCGACCCGGTCGCGAAGTGCATTGGCCCGTTTGCGTGGTTCTTCATTGCTGACTTTGTAGCGCTCGCTTACATACGCATCGCAAGTTTTTGCGGAAATGTACACGGGGCAGTCAACTGCACCGAGCAGGACGCGCAGTCCACCAGCGTGGTCTCCATGTTCGTGCGTAACCAGTACGGCATCGAGTCGTTGAACATCTTCGCCGACATGCGCGAGTCTACGGGCAATCTCCTTTGCGCTCAGTCCGGCATCAACGAGAACACGAGTGTCGCCTGCAACGATCAAAACCGCATTGCCCGTCGATCCGCTGCCGAGAACGGTAAGTTTCATGTTACGGATGTTAAAGCTAAGAACTGGCTCCCAAGAAAGGCGTAGAAAGAAACTTTATCATTTAATATTGGAAACGGCTACCGGCAACTTCGGGTTCAATTGTAACGCAAACTGTTACCTTTGCGGACTTTCGTACTGATCCGGTTTGACTCTTCCCCGTAGGACAACGAGCGGGGCCATGAGGTGGTACTGACCTCATGAGACCGCACCTATCGCAATCAGATGGGCAAACTGCATCAGTACCGGACTTTTCGGTAGAGACTCGTCTCGATTGCAAATTGCCACGCCACGCAAACTAACAGTTTGCGTTACAAGGGAACCAAACGAGATCATTCAGATTTGAAGACGCGAGCGATCGACGCTAAAGCCGTTGAGATTTCCGAGAGCTCCCAGCGCCAGTGATTCGCTTGTGAAAAATTTGCGCGCGATTCGCTGGAGATCTTCAGGATTGACAGCCTCTATCTTTTGAATGATTTCCGCCGGGGAAATACGGCGGCCATGGATTATCTCCTGCCGGGCCAGCGCGCTGACGCGCGCGCTCGAGGATTCAAGCCCGAGAAGTATGGAGGATAAGGCTTGATCCTTGGCAAGCTTCAACTCTTCGACGGGAACGCTCTGGTTCACCACGCGCCGCATCTCATCCAGCGCCAAATCAACGACTTCGTCAACATGTTCGGGAGAAGTGCCGGCATAGATCGTGAAAACACCAACGTCTGAGAACGTGCTACCCCCCGCTCCCACAGAATAGGCAAGACCGCGTTCTTCGCGAACTGTTTGCCACAGCCGGCTGGAAGTACCGCCTCCGACGACGGATGCCAGCAAGCTGGCGGCATATCGTTCGTCGCTTTTCGCATCGGGCCAGGGCGCGGCAATAACAAGATGAGCTTGCTCGAGCTCCTTTTTCTGTTCAATGAGAATAGGCGCCGCCGGGGCAGGGGTTTGATCGGAAACAGGAATCGGCTTAGTAGCGCTGCCGTTTGTTGAGGAATTAAACGCGCTTTCCACTAATGCCACCAGGCGCTCGTGTTCTACGTTGCCTGCTGCTGCTACGACCAGATTAGGTGTTGAAAACTCGCGCGCATGAAATGCCGAAAGTGCATTGTGATCGAATAAAGAGACTGTTTCTTCAGTGCCCTCGATTGGCCGTCCCAGCGGATGATCAGGGAAATAGGCGGCATTGAAGAGTTCACCGAGCAATTCGTCGGGCGTATCTTCAACCATCTTCATCTCTTCTAGTATGACTTTCTGCTCGCGCTCTAAATCATTTTGGTCAAAGCGGGGGTGGGCGAGGAGATCCGCGAGTAAATCAAATGCCTCGGGTAAACTTCTGTCCGCAACCTTTACGGCAAAACCAGTCATCTCATGGGTTGTAAACGCGTCAAGATTCCCCCCGAGTCGATCAGATTCAATGGCGATATCCCGAGCTGTTCGACGCTGCGTCCCTTTGAAAACTGAATGTTCAATAAAGTGGCAAATGCCGTTGAGCTCGGGCGCTTCGTGGCGGGAACCGCGCCGTACCCAAATTCCGGCCGTTACCGAGCGCAGGCCGGGCATGCGCTCGGTCAAAATCGTGATGCCGTTGGTAAGTCTGGTCGAGCTAACTTCGTCAATCATGGGTTGCACAAAAACAAAACTGGCAAGAATTAGTACAGCTCCGAATCCTAGCACGCCGGAAACCGGCAGCAAAGTGGAGCCAAAAAGCGTGTGAGAACGGGCAGAGCTGCTTGACAGCACTTTGATTATTGGCGGAAAATGCGGGTAATACGACGGTTCCGGTGAGTCTCCTGGCCTGAACCAGTTCGCCTTTTCCGGTTGAGGCGAGGCTGCCTGGTGCTCCGAGAGGGCAAATCTTTGGGAGACTTCTCCTTATTTTGGCGAAAAACCCAGTCGCAGTTGATTGCTTCAAACGTCTCCCGAGGAGACGGAGGGAGGTTGCGTCCATGAGAAGATTAGGTGAAAGAATCATAGGGAGAAGAATATTAGGACTGTTCCTCATAGTATTTTCGGCCGTAGTTTACCTCCAGGCTTCTACCGCAACCGCAAGCAAAGCAAATCTGGGAACCATAACGGGGGCCGTTCAAGATAACAAAGGCAATCCTGTGGCTGGCGCGCTCATTTCCTTGTTAAGAGATGGGGCGAACAAAGTCATCAAGCAAACGCGAACCGATGCAGCGGGCCGCTTCACCACGCGGATCTCACCTGGTCGCTATGGCATTCGCGCGATTGCCGAAGGCTTCAATGAAGTTGTCTTTTCCTCTGTAGAGGTTCGTGCATCGCAGGAACTTATATACCGCTTTAACCTCGAACCCGTGGGCTCGGGTAAAACTCTGCCTGAACTCCGCAAAGACCGCGACGACGTGAAGTGGACTTTGCGTTCTGCACAAACACGCCGTTCTATCTTTCAAGCGCAGGAAGGTGAGGACCGCGATATTCAAGCAGTGCTGGGATCGGAAGCGGCCTCCGATAACCAGACCGTCACGGACGCATCGGTCGAAGATAGTAGTGACAGCTCCAGGAACAATTCCCAGCTCCGAATGCAGGGGGTCGTGGAAACATACTTTGCGAGCAACACTTATGGCTCCAGCTACCCAGGACTTAACTTTGCTGTTGCAACCCAGGCAAACGACGGTATCGAGTTGATTTTTGCCGGGCAAACGGGTGTAGGCCCAAACGCTCCCCATCGATTCGAGGCAAGCACTCATGTCCGAGCAGGGCAAAGGCATCGCATGGGCGTCGGGGTGGGAGCCGTTGACTTCGGTGCTCCGAGCTGGGCGAGATTAACGGATAGTCACCCAGACAAAGTGGGCCAAATCTCCGTTCGTGCGATCGATGAGTGGATAGTCCGCGATGGGATAGTTATAGTTCTCGGTCTTGATTACTCTCGTTTCATTGGCGCCGGCGGAGCACGCTCCGTCAATCCGCGCATTGGACTTCAAGTCGACGCGAACGCGCGTACGCGTTTAAAAGTCGGCTACGCGCCCGGCGGGCAGGAAAATCGTATCCAGAGTGCTGTCGCCTTTGAAAACGGTCAGACGCTCTTCACGGACGAAAACGAGCGGCCAATCGCCTTCGTTGATGGCCGCGCGGTGATGGAACGTAGTCACAGATTGGAATTCGGAGTTGAAAGGGTCATTGACAACAAATCCAACCTTGAGACGACCGCTTTCTTCGATACGACCACGGGACGCGGCGTAGGCTTGCTTAGTACACCCATGACTGCCTTCTCTGGGACGACTGGAGAAACCTTCATTAGTGTCGCAAATCAGCAGGGTGCATCCAGGGGGATGCGACTGGTCTACACCAGAAGACTAAGTCGCGTGTGGACGGCGTCAGCCGGATATTCCTTGGGCCGTGGACAGCGACTCTCATCCGGTGATATTTCGCGGCCTACGGAGATATTCGAAAACGGTTTTTTCCAAACAGCCGCGCTGCAGTTGGGTGCTGGTTTCGATACCGGCACAAACATTCGGACGGTGTTGCGCTTCTCGCCAAACGCCACTGTATTTGCCATTGATCCCTTTGCTGGACGCCTTGGCGTTTACGACCCGTCGCTGAGTATCCAGGTCACGCAGGATCTTCCAAGCTTCGGTTTGCCTTTTCGCGCCGAAGCCGTGCTTGACGCCCGCAATCTGCTGGACCTCCAGGCAAGTACTGAAAACGGGGAAATTCTGACTCAACTCAGCACCGGTCGTCGGTCTGTCCGCGGTGGAATCTCGCTTAGGTTTTGAAGTAAAGGCTAGAAATAGGCGGGACAAAACCTCCCAGGTTTGTGGGTTTCAACATTGCTCTCTTTCCCGCCACTGTCTTAGCCCGTCTCCAAAATCTCGGGGAACTCCAAAAACTTGGATCGTTGGCCCCGCCGAGCAGAAGCACACAACCAGGCAACAGCGAACCCGAGACTACCTACTGCATGGGAATCTGACTGATGTCCGCCTCAAGACGAGTAAAGGGCGAACAATTAATGAAGATCCCTCTAAATAGAAGCCTTGGGAACGTACCTTGCATTTTTATCTCTGGATTGGTAGGCGTATAGCATTCTCGAAGGAACCACTAAGTGAAAAGGTCGGTTTTTACAACTGGGACGTGGTTAGTTCTGGCCGGGGCTGCACTGCTGGTGACGGCAGGTGTCCTCAACTTTGGCCAGCGTCTAAGGCATGAAACGCCACCTTGGGACGGCGTCAGATGGACGGACTCCAGGCAGGGGATCGTTGCTGAAACTGTAGAACCCGGCTCATCGGGTGCTCGGGGCCAAATCCTGCCCGGCGATCGCTTGATTGCGATAAGTTTAGACAATAAGAACTATGAAGAGGTGGCACGCAGCACAAATGTGCAGATTTATCTCGACCAGGCCAGGGTTGGCGGTGACATACACTATCTAATAGAACGACCGTCCTACCCTGAGGAGAGCAGATTTTACTATGCGGATCTCGATCACCTGGATGCGATCCACAAATGGACGCCGCGCGATCTTTACATCAACCTCATTGGTCTGGTTTATCTTTTCGTCGGTTTCTTTGTTCTTTTCAAACAAGGTGGACGCGCGCCTTTCGCGTTACACTTTGCCTCGCTTTGCCTGGCGGCTTTTGTCTTTCACTTCTACACCCCGTTGGCCACTTATCGCGATCTGGATCTGGCGATCGCATTTCTCGACAGTGCTGCATTAATTCTGTTTGCGCCTCTTTTCTTTCATTTCTGCGCACTCTATCCTGTAAAGCAGCAACTATTTAACCGCCGCCGTTGGCGCGCTGCCCTGCTTTACCTGCCCGCAGTAATTCTTATCGCGCTCGAGAGCTTCATATTTCTGCGAAACGTAATCGGCACCGCCATACCAGCTTTGCGCCGCGTCCCGAGCCTTTCAGAGTCGTCCGTTGGTCTCTTCTACAAGCTGACTCTCGCACATTTTGTCCTTGCGCTAATTGCGAGTGCAGTGTTGCTGGTGAGAACCTGGGTTAGGGCCAAGAGCGCGGTTATTCGGCAGCAGATGAAATGGGTCGTTTGGGGCTCAGTGTTGGCAGTCGCCCCCTTCACTATCCTTTATGCAGTCGGTTATGTGTTAGGGGCACAGACTGACCCCTGGCTGACCAATGCGTCGGTTCTGCCTCTCATCCTGATCCCGTTGGCGTTTGGGTATTCCGTCGTTCGCTACCGTCTGATGGATGTCGAGCTGGTGGTGCGTCGCGTATTTGTTTACGTTCTCACGACGCTGGCAATTTCTTTAATGGTGGGGTCTGTAGTTTACCTCGCGGGTCTTTATGCGTTGGGCGGCGACCGCGGCTTTACTTCCGGTGAGATTACATTGCGAGTCGTTGTAGCAATAGCAGCGATGGCAGCCATCGTCATGATTGCAGCGCCGGTGAAAAGCTTTCTCCAGGAACAGATCGACAGGTTGTTTTATGGTGAGCGCTACGACATGCGCAACGGCTTGCTCGATTTTGGCCGCACACTTTCAGCAACAACCGCGCTGGATCCCTTACTGGATTCGCTCGTCAGCCGTATCCAGCAGGTGATGAATGTTGGGCGCGTCGCGATTTTCATCGAGGACAAAAATGCGCCTGCCGGGTATCGCCTCGCCCGGGCTGCGGGACTTTCCGCGGCCATGGTGGTGCCCCCTGACTTTCGCGAGATGATCCGAATCCGCTCAGCAGAAAGCGGAGTAGTACGTACCGACGATCTGGATCTAATTCCCGAAACAACCGGTTTTGTGCGGCGCGCGCTTCACTATTACGTTCCCTGTGTCGTGCGTGGCCGCATGGTTGCAGTTATTGGATTGGGGCGTTCAGCTGATGGTGCGCTGCTCTCCTCGGAAGATGTTCAGATTCTGCTTACGGTCTCCGGCTATGTCGCGGTTGCAATCGAGAATAGTCTGCTGTACCAGGAGCAACTGGAGCGAGCAGCAGAACTGAAACTGCTCAAAGAATTCAACGAGTCAATCATCGAATCGATCAATGTCGGACTCCTCGCGGTGGATCTGGACGGGAGGGTTACTCGCCTCAATTCGGCACTTGAAGAAATACTGGAC
>JBHEMV010000030.1:31738-33854 GCA_046262375.1 Pyrinomonadaceae bacterium | reverse complement strand
AATGTAATTGTTTCCGAACTGGGCCGGATGATGAATGTCGATCGCTGCGACGTCATTCAACTCACCTCCCCGAGCGAGTTGCGAATCAGTCACGAATGGCGCGCTTCGAACGATGTGCCGTCAAGCCTGGGAACCGCGATTCCGCTCGATCTAAGGCAACTTTCGGAACACGTCGACATAACCAAGCCCATCCGGCTCGACGACACTTCGGCTCCCGACCTGGACCAGAAAGTGAGATTTCTTGCCAAGAGCCTGGGCACGCGGTCCCTCCTCGTGGTCCCAGTTATTCACGGCGAGGATGTTCTTGGTTTGGTAGGGATGCATACGACGCGGACTCCCCGCGTATGGCTTGATGATGAAGTATCTTTTCTAAAATCGATTGCACGCCAGATTGCGGTTGGCTATCAGTACACACGCCTCTACATCGATAAAGAGCGAGAAGCTGAAACCAAGCGTGCGTTATTGGAGATTGCGAATGCGCTTAACGCAAGGTCTGATTTTCGAGAGGTCTCCTCCCTTGTGCTTGAACGGGCGATCACCCTGGTTGGCGCAGACTATTCAGCGCTCGGCGTTCTCGATCCCAAGGGAGGACGCATCAGTCTGGTTGCTTTCAAAGCCGCACCTCATGCAACTACGGATGGAGTGCAGGGCTTAATCGACGAGCACGGTCAGTCTCTGGACGTAACTGAATTTCCCGCAGCGGTAGCAGTTTTGGCTGAAGGCAAGACCCTTCGCCTGTTGGATACCGACCTGCCGTTTCCGTTTCGTTTGATGTTCAATTCGATTCTCGGCGGACGAGCGGCCCTGGTGGCGCCGGTGCGGGTGGGCGGACAAACGTTTGGACTGCTTGGTCTCGTGTGGAGCGAAGCTCGCGAAGGCTTTCAGGATCATGAGGTGGCCCTGGTAGAAGGTATTGCCGATCAAATCGGCACGGCGCTGGAACGTGACCAGCTTTCTGCGGAGGTAATGCATCTTCGCAGCGCGTTGCATGAGCGCTACGGCGAAGACCGCATAATCGGACAGACCCATGCAATTCGGCGCGCGATAGAGTTGGCACTCAGTGTATCTGACACGCAAACGACGGTTTTGATTCAGGGAGAGTCAGGCACCGGCAAAGAACTTCTGGCCAATTTGATCCATTACAACTCAGGTCGCGAAGATAAGCCTTACGTGAAGCTAAATTGCGGCGCAATTCCGGAAACCCTGCTTGAGTCGGAACTGTTTGGGCACGAGAAAGGCGCCTTTACCGATGCGCGCTCAAGGCGACTGGGCAGATTCGAAGAAGCAAACGGCGGCACGTTGTTTTTGGATGAAGTGGGGGAGATGAGTTTGTCGGCCCAGGTTCGTCTCTTGCGCGTTTTGCAGGATGGCGAATTTACGCGCGTAGGCGGAAACGAAGTTATTAAGGCGGACGTTCGCGTGATAGCGGCGTCAAACGTAGATCTGGAACGAGCCACCGAAAACGGATCTTTTCGCCGCGATCTTTACTATCGCCTATCGGTTTTTCCTATTGGTTTGCCGCCAATGCGCGAACGCCCTGAAGACATTCATCCCCTCGTCATTCACTTCCTGGAACATTACAAGCAGAAGACCGGCCGTTTCATCTCCGGGATTTCGAAAGACGCTTTGCAGGCAATGATTACTTACGAGTGGCCAGGCAATGTTCGCGAACTCGAAAACGCCATCGAGCGCGCAGTTATCATTGCCTCTGGCCGGCAGATTGAGCTCGAAGACTTGCCCGAAACAATCAGCAAGATCGCTTTGCAGGAGCAGGATCGCATTAAAGTGGAACGCGCTAAGGCCGCCAGCGAGGGCCGCACAACGACTTTTGAAGTGACCGTGCCTTCGTCGATGGACGAAATCGAGCGGCAGGCAATAGAAGCTACCCTCGACTACACTAAAGGCGACAAAACTAACGCCGCGCGGGCCCTGGGTATCGGCCGCAAAACCCTTTATCGCAAACTCGATCAATATAATGGCGGACGCGGCAGCACTGAATGAACGTTCAGCCCGGGCGATGGGCCATCTTCTTGCGCTGTTTCATGAGGTTTTGTTATAGTCCCAATCTGAAAATTCATTTAGGAAACTCAACCTGCGAAGCCTGGCGGCTTTGCTT
>JBHEMV010000030.1:283-31639 GCA_046262375.1 Pyrinomonadaceae bacterium | reverse complement strand
TTTCATGAGGTTTTGTTATAGTCCCAATCTGAAAATTCATTTAGGAAACTCAACCTGCGAAGCCTGGCGGCTTTGCTTTCGGAGAAAGGAATCCTCTTATGGGAAACGATAATTATCGGCGAGATTCTGGCGACAACATTTCCACTCGTCTAACATACCTGCTGATTGGCGGCGGCATTGGGGCGGTTATTGCCCTGCTTTTTGCACCTAAATCCGGCCAGGAGCTTCGCGGCGACCTAGCCGATGCAACGCGCAAAGGCATTGATAAGTCTCGCGAGGCTGCACAACAACTGGGTGGCCGGGCAGGAGAGTATTACGAAGCTACTCGTGAGCGCGCTTCGGAATTCTATACACAAGCAGCTGAAAAAGTGGGTGAAGTGGCGCAGACGGCTCGTGACTCTGCGTCGCGCCAAACAAGCACTGTCGCCGCGGCAATTGATGCCGGCAAAAAGGCTTATCAGGAAGAGAAACGTAAAACAGAAATGTCCGGCAGGATTGAGGCGTCTCCGAATTACCCGGAGAAGTCGAACTAATCCAGTGCTGATTCCTGATTGCTGATTGTAGACGCACCCAATGTCCCTTTTGGCTCTACAAGTGAACCTTAACGACCCGATGTTCTGGGTGCTGGTGGTGGTCGCTCTATCGTTCATCATTATTGCGTTGGCAATGATTTCCATCGCCGTAGTGGTGAGTCGTGCCGCCAAATCGGTCGACCGACTGGAACAAAAGCTCGAGCCTCTAATCGCACGGGTAACGGTGATGAGCGAGCAGGGACGACAGATTGCAATTCAGGGAAAACTGATCGCGGAACAATTCACTGCTGTTTCCGGCCATCTTTCCTCTGCCACGATGAACCTTTCGGAATCGCTGGCGATAATCAAAGACGAGGTGGGCGAACTAAAAGAACTGGTGAGCGAGGGTGCCGGGGAGGCACGCCGCAAGGTAGAGATCGTGAGTCGTACTATCGATCGCACTCACCAGCAGGTTGTTTCCACTACCGACTTCATTCAGAAGAAAGTGGTTGAGCCGGCGCGAGAACTCGCGGCGATTATGGCGGGCTTCCGCCGGGGGCTCGAAGTTCTGGTAGCGCCCATGCCGAAGCCCATTAATCAAACCTACGGAGAGGATGAGATGTTTATCGGTTGACCTTGCAACGCCACCAGAGGCTTGAATAACCCGAACCATCGAGTCCTTGAGGATATGGTTCGGGTTTTTAGTTTGTCTTGCCAGGAGAGCGCGGCGTCCGTCGGGAGTGTCTTAGTTTGAACTAAGTAAGACCCTACACGTCCGTCACCCATTTTGGCGGCTAAACAAGTCTGCTGGTAGTATTGTGAACTCTGAAACAACGAAACTTATGTCTACTGAAACTCCGCTTGATCTGAAAAAGACCATCAACCTCCCGAAGACCGGATTTTCTCAAAAAGCGAATCTGGCCCAGAGCGAGCCTGTGCGTCTGAAGAAGTGGGCGGAGATGCGCCTTTACGAATTGATTCGTCAGGCTCGCGCAGGCGCGGAGAAGTTTATTCTTCACGACGGCCCACCTTACGCTAATGCCGACATTCATCTCGGCACTGCGATGAATAAAATCCTGAAGGACTTCGTTGTGAAGTCTCGCAATATGATGGGCTATGACGCACCCTATGTTCCGGGGTACGACTGTCACGGATTGCCGATTGAGTTGTACGTGGATCGCAAGCTTGGCGCCAAGAAAGCGAACATGCCGCCCGTTGCGATCCGGCGTGCGTGCCGAGAACACGCATCTCAGGCTTTGAAACGACAAACGCGCGACTTTCAACGATTGGGTATTCTCGGTGAGTGGGACAATCCTTATCTGACGATGTCGAATCACTATGAAGCGGAAACAGCGCGGCTATTTGCTCGCTTCGTTGAGCGCGGTTACGTCTACAAGGGCGCGCGACCCGTTTATTGGTGTATTCACGATCAAACTGCGCTGGCCGAGGCCGAGGTCGAATATCATCAGCACACGAGTCCTTCGGTCTATGTGAAGTTTCCTTTGTCGAGCGACCCCGCGCAGATCGATGAAGCGCTTGCAGGGCGCAAAGTATTCGTCCTCATCTGGACCACCACGCCCTGGACCTTGCCTGCCAATCTGGGGATTACGGTCCATCCGGATTTTGAATACTCCGCGTTTGAAAGTGGCAATAGCGACAATGAAGTTTTCATTGTAGCCAGTGAGTTACTTGAGGCCGTTGCCCAAAAATGTGATCTGGGCGATCGTGGCGCAGATGGTAGCCGGTTCAAGTTGAAGGTCATATCTCGCTTCGTCGGCGCGAAACTGGATAGATTAACGTGTCGGCATGCATGGCTCGATCGGCCATCACTGTTAATGGTGGGCGAGCATGTAACGCTGGGCGGTGAAGCTGATGCGGAAACCGAACTCGACGTTAAAGACGCACGCGAAAAACCAGCAACAAGCAAAGCGGGCACTGGATGCGTTCACACTGCGCCCGGTCACGGCCACGACGATTTTGTCATCGGCAAGCGTTATGGTCTGGAAATATATTGCCCCGTCGATAACGCGGGCCACTTCACGCCTGAGGTCGAACACTTTGCCGGGCAGAGTGTCTTCGAAGCCAATCCGCATATCGTCGAATTCATGCGCGATCGTGGGGTGCTGGTATTTACGGAGAAGTACGAACACCGTTATCCGCATTGTTGGCGCTGCAAGAATCCAGTGATCTTCCGTGCTACGCCCCAGTGGTTCATTTCAATGGACCGCGAGGGCGGATCTGTCGTCGAGAAAGATGACGATGGCCGTGATCGCACCAATTTCACCGAAAACTTTCCGGAAAGCGATTCTTCCTTGCGAAAAATGGCGTTGCGCGAGATTGAACGCATCCGTTGGCTTCCCGCGTGGGGCGCCGTGCGAATGCGCAATATGCTCAAGGGCCGCCCCGACTGGTGTGTCTCGCGTCAGCGTGTCTGGGGAGTTTCGATTCCCGTATTCTACTGCGCGAAGTGCACTGAAGCAGTGGCCGAGCCGGCAATCATCAAACACGTTGCGGACGTCTTTGAGCGCGAGTCATCAGACGCCTGGTACACGCGGGACGCGCGAGAGCTACTCCCTGAAGGCTACACCTGCAAGAAATGCGGCGCCGCGGAATGGACCAAAGAGACTGACATTCTGGATGTTTGGTTTGATAGCGGTGCGTCTTCAATTGCGGTGTTAGAACACCGCGAAGAGTTGTGTTGGCCCGCGGACGTTTACCTCGAGGGCGGCGATCAATTTCGCGGCTGGTTTAATTCTTCCCTGATGGTCGGCCTCGCGGCACACGATCGTGCTCCTTACAAAACAGTGATCACGCATGGCTGGACAGTGGATGCGCAGGGCAAGGAGATGCATAAGTCGGGCGGCAACGCAGTGCCGCCGGACGAAGTAATAAAAGAATCGGGCGCCGACATACTCCGACTGTGGTGTGCATCGTCAAATTACTTCGACGACATGCGTTCTTCCGCAGAGATTCTCCAACGCGTCACAGATGGCTACCGCAAGCTGCGCAACACCGCGCGCTTTGCGCTGGGAAATCTTCACGGGTTTGATTCATCTCGAGACAGAGTTCCCGCGGAAGAGATGGTTGAGATTGATCGCTGGGCGCTGGCGGAGCTCGACGCTGTGATTCGGACGGTTCGCGATGCTTATGGTGCTTACGAGTTTCATACCGTCTATCACACGCTTTACCACTTCTGTACGGTTACCCTTTCGGCGCGTTATTTCGACATCATCAAAGACCGCCTTTACACGTTTGCAACCAGGAATAGGGAAAGACGTTCGGCGCAGACGGCGCTTTACCGCATTGCTGACGCGTTGGCGCGCATGCTCGCGCCGCTTCTTGTTTTTACAGCTGATGAGATATGGGAAAACCTGCCGCAGGATAGCGAGCGGCCTGCTTTCGTCCACCTGGCTTTGCTGCCTGAAGAGGACGGGCTGGGCGGAGATAATCTGCTTTCAAACTGGGAACGATTATTCGCAATTCGCGACGATGTTTTGCAGTCCCTTGAGGAAGCACGAATGGCCAAACAAATCGGCAGTTCGCTCGAGGGCCGTGTTGAAATCTCGGCGGCTGGTGACAGTTACGATCTACTGATGCGCTACCGCGAAGACTTGCGTTATATATTCATAGTTTCTCAAGTTGAGGTGGTGCCGTCAGACGAGGGCGCGAGTGGAGTTGTTGCCAGGGTGCTTCCTGCTGAAGGTGAAAAGTGTGAGCGTTGTTGGAACTACTCGACGCGCGTAGGCGAATCCGGACGCTACCCTAACGTTTGTGAGCGATGCGTCGCGGCGCTTGATGAGATCGCGCATGAACAATCGGTTTGATTCTATGGCTTTGCGGCATAGAGGATGGAATAGATGAATCCACCTTCTTATGACGGCTTTGCCGCCTGATGTGCGGTGGCGGCTCTGCCCCACCGAACTGGCGCTTTCTTTCTTCCTGGGGCTATGCCCCGAATTGGGGCGTAGCCCCTCATTGAATCAACACCCCGGAAGGTCATAGGCCTTCCTCACATCAGGCGGCAAAGCCGCGAGCGAAGAGTGCGTTTGGTTTCATGAGATATGGATACTGGATTCAACAACCCGAATCTGACGACCGGCGCACGCACCCGTTTTGGCTGGCGAGCCGGCTACTTGCTGGCAAGCTTCGGGATTTACATGGTCGACCAGGCCACTAAGGCCTGGGCCCTCCGCGCACTTCGATTCGGTGACGATAGAACTATTATTCGCGGCTTCCTTGATCTCATTTATACGGAGAATTCGGGAATCGCCTTTGGTCAGTTGCAGGAAGGTGGAGCTTTTGGCCGTTGGTTCCTTATCGTGCTTGCAACAGCTGCTGCAGTGGCTGTGCTTTATTATTTCCTCCGCACAACGCGAGACGACGACCGTGTTTTGGGAGCCTGCGCGCTTCTATTGGCCGGGATCGCAGGTAATCTGACTGATCGCGCCAGGCTGGGTTACGTAATCGATTTTATTGTGATGCATGCTGGTTCTTATCATTGGCCAACCTTCAACGTCGCCGATGCCAGCATCACCCTTGGTGCGCTGCTTCTCGCCTACGACCTGGTTTTTGAGAGAAAAGCAAAGGAGTCAGGAGTCAGAAGTCAGAAGTCAGAAGTCGGTAGTCAATAGGTAGCAGTCACCGGGTCCGGCGGATTCCAAATCGATCCACGTGTTTGGATGCAGCTGCAGTCCATAGGTATAGTAATTGCCGACCAGTGACCTACTGACACTGACTGACTGATTACTGAATACGCCCACTGACTTCTGACTCCTGACTTCTGACTCCTGACTTCTGATTTATGTATCCTGAACTCTTTCGCATTGGCAATTTTCCGATTAACACTTACGGCGTGTTTCTGGCGCTGGCTTTCCTTTGCGCTATCCTGATCACGGTAACGCTTGCTGCTCGGGACGGACTGCCGCGTGACAAAATCTATGACCTGAGTCTCTGGATGTTGCTGGCTTCGCTTATAGGCTCCAAGATTCTGATGTTCTTTGCGGAACCGGAGTATCGCGATGATCCGTTGCAACTTATATCGCTCGACTTTCTGCGTTCCGGTGGAGTTTTTTACGGCGGGCTGATTGGCGGCGTTCTGACCGGCTATTTCTTATTGCGCCGCTACAAGCTTCCCTGGTGGAAGACTGCCGACGCCTGCGCGCCCGGAATCGCCATCGGAAATTTCTTTGGACGGCAGGGTTGCTTTGCGGCCGGTTGTTGTTGGGGTAAGCCGACAAGCCTTCCCTGGGGCGTGAAGTTTACGGAACTGGGCCACGAAATTACCGGGGTTCCCACAGGCGCTTACCTGCATCCGACGCAGCTTTACGAATCTTTCTCGATGTTAATTGTCTTTTTCTTTTTGCTGTGGCTACACAAACACAAGCGTTTCAGCGGACAAGTATTTCTTCTCTATGTTCTCCTATATTCAGTTATCCGCTTTCTCATCGAGTTTGTGCGGGATGATCCACGCGGCGATTTGTTTGGATTGACAACTTTGACCGGACTCTCTTCCTCGCAAATCATAAGTCTCATTGTCGGAATCGGGGCTCTCATATTGCTGATCGTGCGATGGCGCAAGGCGGCCGGGCTAGCCAGAGCCGCCCGGGTCGTCGAACCTACTGCAGCTTGAATCCGGACAAGGCGCTTCCGTGACGCTTTGGCTTTGCCTCACAAAGTACTTGACAGCGCAGTTCGGGCCCCGCTATTATGGGGAGCATGGGCTCGATCCACTTGGCCATACCGCAAAAAGAGGAACCGCCCGCCCTTCATGCGCGGGCGATGGACAATCTTCAGTACATCCGGGAAACAATGGAGCGCGCAACTGCCTTCACCGGCATCTCCGGTTGGGGGCAGGTTGTGATCGGAATTACCGCGCTTATTACATCTTTCATCGCGGCGCAGCAGAAAGTATTCAAAAACTGGCTGGCAATCTGGTTGGCTGAGGCTGTGGTTGCTTTGCTCATCGCCGGCTGGTCCATAGATCGGAAAGCTCGCGCTGTAAAAATGCCTTTGCTTTCAGGTCCGGGGCGCAAGGTAGCCTTCAGTTTGTCGCCGCCAATTTTCGCTGGAGGAATGGTGACGATTGTGCTTTATCGCGCGGGATTAACCGGCGCAATTCCCGGCCTTTGGTTGCTGCTTTACGGAACGGGTGTGGTAACCGGCGGAATGTTTTCAGTCAGCGCTGTTCCTATCATGGGCCTGTGTTTTATGGCGCTCGGGGCCGCGGCGTTTCTTGCTCCGCCAGGTTTTGCAGATTGGTTTATGACAGCAGGCTTCGGCGGACTGCATATTGTTTTCGGAGTAATTATCGCGAGGAGGTATGGTGGCTAGACAATCGGTATTAAAGCATTCAATCCAAAAAAAGCGTGAGGCTGCTGCATCCAATCTGCAGGAAGTCCGCGGCGCGAAGGCCCGGCATGTTGCACCTGCTCTTGACCGCCTGATTCATGAGCGGATGCGCCTTGGTATTGTGAGCGCGCTAGCGGCCAATGAGTCTTTGACCTTCAATGACCTCAAGAGCTTGATGAATACAACGGACGGGAATCTCAGTGTACATGCACGCAAACTCGAGGAAGCCGGGTATATTGCCTGCACCAAATCCTTTGAAGGGCGACTCCCAAAAACGGAATATAAATTAACCGTTAATGGCAGGCGGGCACTCGAAAACTATCTGAGCCACATGGAAACTCTAATTCACCAGATGCGCAATCGGTAGCATCTGCGACCCGAGTTACTTTTTTTTATATTTCACTTTGCGAAATAAAGCGCTTTGAGATATTTCGCAAACTGCAAAAGGAGAGATCAGGATGTACACCAACGTGAACCTAATGGCGCCTGCCGGCGTGCTGCTGTTCCTGGGCACAGGCTTTGTCATCTTCTTATTTGGCCTGGCGCTTATCTATTCGCTGATCAGGAAAAAGTTCCTGCTCACGCGGATCGCGCTGGTGGCTATTGCAGTCATCGCGGGAATCTATCTTGCGGCCATGCTGGGATTTTCTTTCGCCGGCGGCGACAAGGTGCTCGCGCGAGGCCAGGAGAAACACTTCTGCGAAATCGATTGCCACCTCGCATACTCGATCAGCGACGTGCGCCAAACGAAAACTTTGGGCGACGCGCCGAATCAGGTTACTGCTGCGGGAATGTTTAGAGTCGTAACCATCAAGACACGCTTCGACGAAACGACCACAAGCTTGAATCGAGGGAATGGATTGCTGTATCCAAATTCTCGGGTCATAGCGGTTATAGACGGAAGTAGTAAGGAATATTTTTCTTCGCCCGAAGGGCAAAGAACTCTGGAACGGTCTCAGGCTGCCGGCACGCCCGTAACAAACCCACTTAGGCCAGGAGAAGCCTACACCACGACGCTGGCTTTCGATCTCCCGGACGATCGGCAATCCCACCCTCCTGATTCGCGAAGGTGATCTGGTCACGCATTTTGTTATTGGGCACGAGAATAGTCCTCTTCATAAGAAGACTCGATTCCAAATCTAACTATTCAAACAATGAAACATTATGACGTAGTAATTATTGGCGCCGGCCTCGCCGGTCTCCAGTGTGCACGACTGCTGGGCAAAAGCAGCCTCAATGTGCTACTCGTCGATCGCAAAGATTCACTCGACCGCTCCATCCACACGACAGGCATCTTCGTTCGCCGTACGCTGGAAGATTTTGATATTCCCGAAGATTGTCTGGGACCGGTTGTGAGACACGTAACTCTCTATTCGCCTTCCCGGCGGCGGATGGAACTAGTTAGTCCTCATGATGAATTTCGTGTGGGACGGATGAGCAGGCTTTACCTGCGTTATCTCGAACAGTGTTTGCGCGCTGGAACTGATTGGATGCCGGGCACTCGTTACGTCGATCACTGTCAGTTGAAAGATAAGATGATTGTGCGACTCGATAGCGGGCATTCATCGCAGCGGGTGACCGCACGCTATCTGGTGGGCGGAGACGGCGCAAATTCACGCATCGCACGCGCGCTGCGGCTCGATCTTAATAGCGAATGGATCGTCGGCGTTGAGGATGTCCTGACAAACGTACCCCTCAATGGCCCTCCACGACTCCACTGCTTTCTCGATCCTAAAATCGCGCCAGGTTACCTCGCGTGGGTCGCTCACGACGGAGAGGAAACGCATATCGGTGTGGGCGGATATGCATCGCTGTTTGACCCTCTTCGAGCACTGGAGACATTTCGGTCAAGCTTGAAGGGAACCGTCGATTTGAGTAAGGGAGAGCTGAAAGAGCGACGTGGCGGGCAAATCCCCGTGGGCGGCGTATTGCGCAACATCGCAAACACGAGTGGGTTGCTGATCGGTGACGCGGCAGGAGCAGTATCGCCGCTGACGGCAGGAGGTCTCGACCCGTGTATGCGACTTTCCACGCTCGCCTCAAAGGTGATCACTGAATACTTCGAGACCCAGGATGCAAACGTCCTTAAGTCCTACTCTGGAGAATTGTTTCGCGCCCGATTCGCTTCCCGGCTTTGGATGCGCCGCCTGGTTTCAAATATTCGGCAGCCAGCCCTGGTTGAACTCTCGTGTGCCAGTTTGCGCTTGCCAGTTCTTAAATCATTTGCCTGGCACTTGTTTTTCGGCCGCGGATCTTTTCCCGATGTGGATCTTCAGCTGGTCGAGCAGGGGGCTGGGTGAATGCGAGTGGTTCCACACCTAATTTATCAGACTGAAAGCTGGATGCGATTCAGGAAACTTTCTCGGACGACGAGGTGCAAAACCTATGTAGTAATCACACCCCCTCGTTGTGGATTGCCACATTGCCCATACGCTTCAACATGTAAGAATGAATCTCTCAAGCTGTGGAAGCCTTAGTCAGATATGGGCTAATTGAGAATACCAATTAAGAAATGATTATCCTGACCTTCTGAGGAGCATTTGTATGACCAAGCGAATCATTGCCATTGCCTTCATTTTTGTTTGTGCATCCGTGGCGTGGGCCATTCTCGGCGGAACAATCTTCTCGCGCACCTACTCCCTGGACGCTATCGCCGAGAATCGTGTGACCTCCACCTGGGGCGCGCCTCAAGACCAGCCTCCTCCGGTCGCTTCATTCCGGGAGAATATCGCGAGGAAGGAGGAGAGCACTGAGAACGGAAAGAAAATTGTTAAGACTGTTCAAGAGGAAGTAACAACTCCCCTCCCGCTGGAAAGCAGCGTGGTTGATGTAGTTCTAGATCTGGAGCATCGGCAGAAGGGATTGCTCTGGTACAGTACCTACAAAATCGCGTTTGCGGGCACCTATAGTTTTCGCAATACCAGCGACAAAGAACGAACCGTCAACTTCGTGTTAAATTTCCCCACGTCGAAAGCAATTTATGACGATCTGGTTTTCACCATTGACGGCGCGCCCGCGGTTGTGAGTAATCAACAAAATGCCGCAACCGGCTCGGTTAACATTGCGGCGGGCCAGGTCGCACGACTTGCGGTCGGTTATCGTTCTCAGGGTCTTAATGAGTGGCGCTATAGTTTCAGCAGGGGGGATGTGGCGCAGGTTCGAGACTTTACTCTCAAGATGAAGACCAACTTTAAAGAAATCGATTTCCCTGACAATACGCTCTCCCCTTCCGAGAAACGCGAAACAGGGAATGGTTGGGATCTGACCTGGTCTTACAAGAACCTGGTGTCGGGTTATCAGATAGCCATGGTGATGCCGGAGAAGCTCCAGCCCGGACCGCTCGCCGGCAGAATAAGTCTCTTCGCTCCGGTGTCACTTTTCTTTTTCTTCTTCCTCATGCTGATCATCACCACAATGCGTGGTATCGAACTTCACCCGATGAACTACTTCTTTCTCGCAGCCGCATTCTTCTCTTTCCATCTCCTGCTCGCCTATCTTGTCGATCACGTTTCTATTCATGTGGCATTCGCTATATCCGCGGCTGTGTCAGTCTTTCTCGTCGTAAGTTATCTTCGCCTCGTCGTCGGGCTCCACTTCGCGAGTCGAGAGGCAGCGCTGGCGCAGTTCGTTTACCTGGTGATGTTCTCCTACGCGTTTTTCCTCAAGGGCTTTACAGGACTGGCCATCACGATTGGCTCCGTTGCCACGCTTTTCGTTGCTATGCAAGTGACAGGACGGATACGATGGGCAGACAAATTCTCGCTGAAACCATCCCCGGAGCCCACGGCTGAACTGACCTGAGTGTTAATAAACATGGAGGCTCATCGTTTATTCAGATGAAGTTGCTCTCTCTGGGAACACGGCAGTCGACTTGGGCGTCTAAACAAACTCAATAAACTTTCTCGGGAAGAGCGTCGTACAACCTGTTGCACGCAAGGTGGTTGGGCGCTTTTTCTGCCAGAAACGAAAATGAAAAGATTCTTTTCCTTTTACTCGGACGCCCTGAGAATTGCGCTCCAGTCGATATTTGCGCACAAGTTGCGGGCTTTTCTGACCTTAATAGGAATTATCATCGGAGTGGCCTCAGTGGTAACGGTTGGAGCTTCAATCAGCGGGCTGAATACTTATGTTGTGGAAAAGATGACCAAGGTGCTGGGCAGTAACCACTTCATGATTGCGCGAATGGCTTTCTCGGGCCACATGTCTGACGACGAGTTTGAGCGCCGCAATCGCCGCAACAAGCGACTCAATTGGGACGATTATGAATGGGTGCGCGATCATTGTGGCACCTGCGCCGAAGTCGGTTCCCAGGTACAGGGTCAGGCCGACCTGAAACAAGAGGGCGTTGAGTTTCCGGGCGCACTTGTTTTTGGCGCTTCGGCCAACATGTTGAACATCGAAGATAAGACAATAATTGAGGGCCGATTTATTACAAACGATGAAGTCCAGCGCTCGGCATTTGTTTGTGTTTTAGGCAGCGACATCAAAGACAAGTTTTTTCCTAATACCGACCCGATCGGCAAGATGTTGAAAGTTCGCGGGCTTCCAATGCGCGTTGTCGGAATAGAAGAAAAGCGCGGGTCATTTTTCGGAGATTCCTTTGATCGTCACATTTACATTCCGGTCACTACGCATATGCAAGTCTTCGGACGTAATGGTCTGCAGATTCATGGCAAGGGTCACAATCGCCAAACTTTCCAGGCAACGATCGAAGATGCGCGCATCGCGATGCGAAACAAGCACCGGCTAAATGGCAACGAAGAAGACGACTTCGGACTCGTCAACGTGGAAGAGCTCAGCAATCAAATCGATCAATTCACGGGCAGCATAGCGATGGTTGTAGTTCCCATTACGCTCATAACGCTGATAGTGGGCGGCATAGTCGTGATGAATATCATGCTGGTCAGTGTGACGGAAAGGACCTTCGAAGTTGGTTTGCGCAAAGCTGTGGGTGCGACAAAACGGCAAATTTTGCTTCAATTTCTAATTGAGTCGGCCATTCTCTGCGCGCTTGGGGGAGTGATCGGTCTGCTGGTGTCATGGGGAGTAACTGCGCTGATTACGGCTTTGGCGTCCATCACCATGACTATAACCATCGGTTACGTCCTGCTGGCGCTGATCGTTTCGACGGCGATAGGAATGATTGCCGGAATCTATCCGGCATTCAAAGCGGCGCGGCTGGATCCAATTCTGGCGCTGACTCATGCCACGTAATAGCTGCGACAGTTTATAGGCGGGCGCTGCCCGCCGCTTCAAGGATGAAATAAGAGCTGCATAGTTGAACTCTGCGCTGCTAAAGTTCGCCAACCTTACCTAATGAAGATAAAGCTACCAAAAGGTGCGTTGCGAGAGACGCTGGCGATAGCTTTTGACAGCGTGCGCGCGCATAAATTCAGGAGTTTTCTTACCGTACTCGGTATTGTGATTGGCGTGATGACGGCGATTACCATCGCTTCCATCCTCACTGGCCTACGCCAAAACATCGTCAACATGATCGAGGAATACGGCACGAACAACATCTACGCTTTTCACCTTTCTACAGGGCCGCGGATGAGTGAGGATCGTTCCGAGAGATCCAGAAAGCCTCTGACAGTTGCTGACGCGGAGGCAATCCAGGCGCAAGCTAGCGCTGTGGAAGAAGTGGGTCACGTAGCCCCGAACGTTGGTTACAGGGGCGGACCTTTCGACGACAATGTTACTTATCAGGGTCACAATTACCGTTGGGGAAATACGCAGGGTGTTTCACCCAACTACGCTGGCATTACCAATATTGTGATCAAGGAAGGGCGTTTCATTACCGAGAATGACGATCAGCAGCGCGCGAACGTGATGGTTATCGGCGTCAACGCCGCTGATGCGCTTTTTCCCGGCCAGAACCAAATAGCAGGAACCCAGGTTCGCATGGGTGGCTATAACTTCGAAATCGTTGGTGTCCTGGAAAAGAGGAAGGCGGGATTTTTTGGCGAGAACGAGGAGGATAATGCAGTGTTCATTCCCCTTCGTACGGCGCAAAAAATCGCGCCAGCGAAGGGCTATTTGCTCCTCGTCATAAAGGCCCGCTCCGGCCAAACCACTGAAGCCCTGCAACAGGCAGAAGAGATTCTTCGCCGTCGCCGGAATGTAAAGTTTGACGATCCCAATAATTTCGACATTAAGACCGCTGATAAGTTTATCGAACAGTTTGACAGTATTACCGCCATGATAGGACTGATAGCCATTGCGATATCCAGCCTCGGGCTTTTAGTTGGAGGCATCGGGGTGATGAATATTATGTTGGTGAGCGTGACGGAACGTACGAAAGAAATTGGGGTGCGAAAGGCTCTCGGCGCGCGACGCCGAGACATTGTTCGCCAGTTTTTATTTGAGGCGATGACGCTTACGTTTCTCGGTGGCATCCTTGGTGTGGTTCTCGCGGTTGGCATCAGCCGCATCATCATGCTGTTCCTTCCTGCTTTGCCTGCTTCGATTCCAACCTGGGCCGTTATTGCCGGGCTCACCGTATCTGTTGGAGTTGGTCTCATCTTCGGCGTCTGGCCCGCTCGCAAAGCCTCTCGTCTCGATCCGATTGAGTGTTTGCGCTACGAGTAAAAGAGGATCTATTAGGACGCCGATGAATCGGCGCGACAATCGCAAATCGTGCACTAGATAGTTCGCCGCCAACGTAAGCGGACCCTCGCGCAGGATCAAAAAGTAAGGGGGAGCCAGATATTGGCTCGCCCACAAAAGAAGAAGAAAAAAGGCCTGGCGGTTTTACCAGTTTACGCAGTGACTACGGTCGACCGAAGATATCACCAAGAATGTCACCGATGCCTCGGCCGTTCTGGCCAGCTGGACGCGCCTGGCGACCGCGGAATCCATCTTCGTACCCGCGGCGGAAGCCCGAACGGAAGCTCTGCTTGTAAAGCTCTATGTCGCCGAAGTCGTTGCGATACCCAAGCGTGGCGTCGCGATAAACTTGAAAATCATTTAAACCCGATCTTCTCCCATCGCGACGATCCTCCTGCCCTTCTCGGAACCCTTCATTGTATCCGACGGCGAACGCGCGACGCTTGATCTCAAGACGATCCGGGATCCCGTCGTTAGCGGTCGCGATCACGATTCCGATTGCGTTCTTCGTCATAGAGGAGAGAATTGAGCGGGGCTATATCCAGCGATCTTTCCTCCAACCAGCGTGCCAAACCATTAACTGGCTAAGTATTTGAAAACAAAGGCGCTGCAAAGCTAATTGCTGGGACGACTGTACGAGATCGTGCTCCAGAGGAGGGTTTGGTGTAATAGGAGCTTTCAATAACACGGATGGTTTGGGGGATTTTGCTAAGTGGTATCCGAAGGTCTCGCGGGCAGCTGCAAATTCGCTCAAGCGGCCTTTCCAGAAACCGGTTGAAGAGTCGTCTCCAAAAACCGTCGTCCGGCGCATCCTTTTTGACCTCGCGACGGCGATGGGGACCAAACGAGTAGACGACCACCAACTGTCATCCCGACTGGCGCAATGCCCCTCGCCTAAACGATTGGTGATAGATTAGCCTATGCTCATGTCTGGCGAACGCGATTTCATCAAAGAATATCTGACCTACATTCAGGTCGAAAAAGGTCTGGCGCGTAATACGCTGGAAAGCTACCGAGCAGATCTCGCGCGACTCGAGCGCTGGGCTGATAAGATTGGCAAACCCGTCGCCGAACTAGCACGACCTGATCTGCGCAAATGGATCGCGCAACTTTCTCGCGTAGGCCTGGCGCCTTCTTCCGTAGCCCGCGCGGTGAGCGCCGCCCGTGGATTCTTTCGTTTCCTGATGCTTGATGGGCACATCAAGCATCACCCGGCGGAAGATCTTGACACACCGCAAAAGTTTTCTTATCTGCCAAAGTTTCTTACCGAAGAAGAGATCGAACGCTTATTTTCAACCCCGGATGTTTCGACTGAGGAAGGAATAAGAGATCGTGCAATGCTGGAACTGATGTATGCCGCAGGGTTGCGAGTCTCGGAGTTGGTATCCTTAAAACAAACCCAGGTGGATACTCATGGCGGGTTGGTCAATTGTCATGGCAAAGGCAGCAAGGAGAGACGAGTGCCCGTGGGGAAAAGCGCGATTCATTGGTTACAACAATACACTGCCGTTAGAGCTGCCTATGGCAAGGCGGCTTATCCCAATCTTTTTCTAAACCGGGGCAAACCGCTGACGCGACAGCTCGCCTGGTCAATGATAAAAAGTTACGCGGAGAAGATTGGTCTACAAAATGTTTCACCACACACGTTGCGTCACAGCTTTGCTACTCATCTGTTACAACACGGAGCCGACTCGCGTTCGGTTCAGGCCCTGCTTGGCCACAGCGACATTTCTACTACCCAAATCTATACCCACATTACCGACCGACACCTTCGTACCGCATACGACAATCATCATCCTCGCGCGCGGGCAGCAATAAGCGGCAACAAGCAGAAGAATAGCGAATGAGCCTGGGGCCCTCTCTGATGTTTCTGCTCACCAAGCCCGACGTAGAAGTAATCCGGCGGTTCATCGCTTCTCAGCGTGATGGGTCTTTCACATATAACCCGGTCGGAGCTACTCGCACTCAGCCTCCGGCTGGTTACACGGTTGACCACAATCGGATAAATCTCGGTGAAGGAGAGAAAATGTATGAGCGGGCAATTGCGGCGCTACGAAGCTGGAAGCATTTCGATTTGGGATGGGTAAGAATAGTTCCGCCCGGTGAGGTGATTAAACCGGAAACAACGGTGGCAGTTGAGGCGAAGACATTTGGATTCTGGTCACTAAGCGCTTGCCGAATCGTTTATGTGATCGATGAAAAGGAGCCTGAGAGGAAGTTTGGCTTTGCCTATGGAACGCTCCAGGACCACGTCGAGCGCGGTGAAGAGCGGTTCACAATCGAATGGCATAAGGACGACTCAGTCTGGTATGACATATACGCCTTTTCCCGTCCCCATCATCCTATTGTGAGGTTGGCGTTTCCCCTTGCTCGTATGCTGCAAAAGCGATTCGCCAGGGATTCGCTCGCCTCAATAGTCAAGGCGTCACGCTAAGAGCCGGTATTTCTTAGTAAACATCAGCGACATCCTGCGAATGCTTGCTCATCGCGACTTGACTGCTTACTTCCTCCACTCGAGCGGGAAAAAACCTCC
The DNA here is from genome assembly GCA_046262375.1 of Pyrinomonadaceae bacterium. Taxonomy (GTDB): domain Bacteria; phylum Acidobacteriota; class Blastocatellia; order Pyrinomonadales; family Pyrinomonadaceae; genus PSRF01. The sequence continues at coordinate 15,640 of JBHEMV010000030.1, read as the reverse complement.
GGCTACTTCCGGAGTGATCTTTGCCCCCAGCAACGAAAGAGCATAGGCAAGCACGGGATCGCGCTTCGCGGCCAAATCTGCCGCCGTCGGGAGTTTGGCTTCATCAGGCGTGACGCCGATATGTTCAAGGCTCTTACCGTCCGTCATGATGATGTCGGCGTCTGTGATACTAACTCCGTAGGGCACGATGACATCAGCCCCCAGTTTATGACTATATTCTTTAGACCTCATCACCGCGCCCGAGGATCGGTCGCCAATAACGGTTCCGCGCTTCTCGAGTTGCACCACACGAGCAAAAAGCTCAGCGGCCGAACCAGATTCGCTATCAATAAGAACGACAAGCTTGCCGGTGAAGATCTCTTTGCCCCGCGTCTTTGCAGTTAATGGCTTTTCTTCCTTCCGTCTCTTCAAATCTCCGATCTTCACGTCGTGATCAAAGAAATTGCCCAAGAGCCGCAGCAGAGTTTCTTCATACCCTCCATGGTTACCACGAAGATCCATGAGGAGCCCTTTGCGTTTTCTGAACTTATTTACAAAATCATCGACCTTCGCCTTCGGCATATCAAACTGGGGCATCTTCCAGATAAACAGGTCCTCGCCCATTTCGATATAACGATGGCGGTGCAGGCGATCTTCATTCTCCGCCTCTCTTACCAGGCTCCAGATGTCCGAATCGTCAGTCAGATCCATCACGCGCTTTTCCTGCTGCACTTTTGCCAACACGTCCAATTGATATGCCTTGCCGTCTGGTTTAATCACCACCAGGCGTACTCCCGGCTTGGGTCGAAGAGTACGATACGTATATTGAAGCTTCCAGAAGTTCGCTCGTGCTGGGCCAAACCCATCCATGGAATAGATCTCGTCTCCTACTCGAAGCCCTTTTGCTTCGGCATCACTACCGGGTTTGACGGCAACGACATAACATTTCTCTCCAACGATTTGCATTTGCCAACCGTACTCAACTGTATAAGAACGTCCTGGCGGAAGAAAGAAAGTGTGAGAATCTTCCAGTTCAATCAAAGTTTGAGCAATGATGCCAAAAATCTGCCCGAGTGAAGTCGCTTCCTTTATTTTTTCATCAGACGTTTTGAATCGAGCTTCCAGGTCCATGCCATGGTAAGCGGGGTCATAGTAGTTGTTTTGGAGGTTCTCTTTTATCGTCCGAAGCATGACCCGTCCGCGATCCCGATCAATGCTGCTGGCGGGTTGCTGACCAGGAACAATGAACAAAGGTCCGGCGAGTAACAACATCGTCATCGATTGAAGGATGCGAGGAACCATCTGCTTGTGCGTAACACAAACGGGCAGCGTGAGAATCAGGCGGCAAACTAATCTCATAACTAAACCATCCAGCAAAAGATTATGGGACTTTGGGTTTGACTCGACCCGGATTTACGAGTAAGCAACATCGCTCGGATGCGGAACTACCTTTGATGTGAACTGGGGGAGGATGTTAGACCAGTAAAGGGGAGATCGCAAGCGGTCAGAAGGATTGGGCTCGGCCACGACCGAGTTCCCGGCCAGCCGTCAGAAAGGCCGGCTGCTATGCTATAATTCCTAAAGATTCGTTAATATAATAGATGGTCTCACCCGCTCTGGTTCTAACCAGGAGGATAAGAATAAATGGTTACCGAACTGAAACGAGCATCAACTCCCCTTGATCGGATTGAAGAGCTTCTAGGCGAAAAAGCACGACTATTGCTCGACCACAAATCGGAAACGATCTCCAAAGATCAAATAAGTCTGCCCGGACCGGACTTTATCGATCGCGTCTGGGCCCACACAGACCGTTCACCAGCCGTTTTGCGTTCGCTCCAATCGCTCTTCGACAATGGGCGCCTCGCGGGTACCGGATATCTTTCGATCCTGCCGGTGGACCAGGGGATAGAACATTCTGCCGGCGCTTCGTTTGCGCCGAATCCGCAGTACTTCGATCCGGACAACATCGTCAAGCTGGCAATCGAGGGCGGCTGCAACGCGGTGGCTTCAACCTTTGGTGTGCTTGGTATCGTCGCGCGCAAGTATGCTCACAAGATCCCATTTATAGTGAAGATAAACCACAACGAGTTGCTCACATTACCGAATAAGTTTGATCAGGTTTTGTTTGGAACTGTGAAAGAGGCCCACAATATGGGCGCGGTGGGCGTGGGTGCGACTATTTACTTTGGCTCGGAGGAATCAACGCGCCAGATAACCGAAATTAGCGAGGCGTTTGCACTGGCCCACGAGCTCGGCATGGCCTGCATTCTCTGGTGCTACATACGCAATTCAAAATTCAAAACTGCCGAAGCCGACATGCACGCGTCGGCCGATCTCACGGGACAGGCAAACCATCTGGGCGTGACTATCCAAGCCGATATTATTAAGCAGAAACTCCCCGAAAGAAATGGTGGCTATACGGCGGTCGAAAAAGAATTAGGGAAGCCCTACGGCAAAACAAACAAGATCGTCTACGAGAAACTCACGACTGACAACCCAATCGATCTGGTTCGCTATCAGGTGGCCAATTGCTACATGGGACGCTGCGGTCTCATCAACTCCGGCGGCGAATCAAAAGGCGCGAGCGACCTTGCGGAAGCAGTGCGCACCGCGGTCATTAACAAGCGCGGCGGCGGCACCGGTCTCATCTCCGGCCGCAAAGCCTTCCAACGTCCTATGAGCGAAGGTATCGAATTACTCAATGCAATTCAGGATGTGTATCTCACCCAGGAGATCACCGTCGCGTGACCACACGCGTCAGATAAGTTCAGAGTCCCACTTATTTTTGCCTTTTGTCATTGACACCAGGGGATCGATCCTGATCGCTTGAATTCGGGAAGTTTAGAGTACAGGCTTTAGCCTGCTGCTTCCGAATCAGCAACCTGAAGGTTGTACTCTGAACTACTTGCGCGGCATTGCCAAATCCCAGCCGACCCACTAAAACATTCGCATACGATTCATTCGCCGCAGTAGGTTTTGAATAAACTATTGCGACGGCTCTGCGCTGGATATTTCCGGCTCTGCCGCGCTGGTCCATGATTTTGTTCTTCACTCGTTAGCTGCCGGCAATCTTGTTATCATGCGCCAGCCGTATATTAGGTGAGCGAAATGACATTGGGAGTGCAACCCGAACAAGCACAATTAGCGGATATTCGACTTCTTCATGCCATCGCAGCGGGCGACGAAGCGGCGTTAGCGCGTCTGTATGATGGATACCGTGTAATCCTTTTCGGCTTGCTCGTCCGTATATTGAATAGCCGCGAAGAGGCGGAAGATGTCTTACAGGAGGTATTTCTTCAGGTTTGGCAACGAGCTCGAGACTTTGATGAGAAGCGGGGCCGTCCATTTACCTGGCTGGTCACGCTAACTCGGAGCCGCGCGATTGATCGTCTACGGCAACTTGGCGCGCGTCAGCGCCTGGCAGCAGGGGCGGCCGAGCAACAGACAGAAACGGTATCCGACGCCTTGTCAGATACGATCAAATCCGGGCAGAACGCGATTGTGAGACAAGCCCTGGCTGAACTCCCCGAGGAGCAAAGGAAGACTTTAATGCTTGCTTATTTTGAGGGACTAACTCAGTCGGAAATAGCTTCGAAGTTGGGCGCTCCACTGGGAACAGTAAAGACGCGAATGCGCGGTGGAATGATCAAATTGCGCGCGCTTTTAGGAACTGAGCTGGACACCCAGCAGCTAAGTTGAGAAGCAGATGACGCATGAAGATTACAAAGAGTTACTGGCTGCGAATTCTCTGAGTGCACTTGATGCAGAAGACAGTCGCGAGCTGGAAGCTCACCTTGAAGAGTGTGCGGACTGTCGCTCTGAAGTGAACGAGTGGCAGCGGACCGCAGCTTTTCTCGCTCTCAGTTCTAGTCCTTTGGAACCTTCCCTCAAGTTGCGCGAGCGAATACTCGCGAGTATCCCGACAGAACGCGCCGACGGCAAGTTAACTGCCGAGAAGGCAGATATTCATGGCGAACCGCCCACCTCATCCGATTCGAAAATACTTCCATTTGAACGGCAGCGAAAGAGTGTTTGGGCCTCGGGCGGATCGCTCGGCGCGATCGCGGCTGCGCTCGTCTTTGCGGCTTTGATAGTTTCTCTTGTCGCCCTTTGGCAGAAAAATCGTGCGTCCCAGATAGAACTAGCCAGATTGTCAACTGAGGCGCAGGAGGCAAAAGAACAACTCGCGCACGAGCGCGAAGTCATAGAACTACTAACTTCGCCGGGTGCACGTATGCAGGAACTTGCGGGCACCAACGTCGCACCAGGCGCGCACGCCATGCTTGCTTACGATAAAACAGGACATGCGATGATGATGGCCAAAGGCTTGCCCGCGGCACCCAAAGGTATGGCGTATCAACTATGGTTCATAGTGGGGAAGAAGCCGATGCCGGGAAAGGTTTTCACAACTGACGGCTCCGGCAACGGGAGTCTTAAGGATCAACTTCCTGAGCCGGCGCTCGGCCCCGTTGTTTTCGCCATTACCCTGGAACCGGAAAGCGGCATGCAGTCGCCAACCGGCGCAATCTACCTCAGCAGCACATCCTAGGCCCAGTAGATCCTGTAATACGGGAAGGGCGACTCTGCCGCCCGGGGGTTAAACTTCGAGCAACTAAGAATCTCGAATAGCCTGCCTGCTTAACTCCTGCTAAACTCTTGTTAGATTAAATCCACGTCAGGGCTAAATATGAGCAAGGAAAAAACCACGAAAGACCCACCCCCGGTTGAGAACGTTATTTCAGATCAAACAGGACAATTCGATCTTCGCTTTGTTTTGTGGCGTCACTTCTGTGAGCAAAACAACGTTCCTGTCGAAACGCTGCCAAGCCAACTCGATGGCGAGCAGAAGGAAAAATGGGACGAACTCAAAGCCAGTCGCCTGCGCGGACCCGGACAGAAATGACTCTCACTGAATCCGCAGATTTCACAGATTTCACAGATTCACAATAAGAGTAAGCACCCACTCTGCGAACGTTATTTCAATCGTTCCACGTTCTCAATCTGTGAAATCTGCGTAATCTGCGGATGAAGATGAAAGACGAAGTGTACAAGCTGAGCGTTGTGAACTGTTGACCCCCCTGAAGTTCTATAGCCTTCCCGCTCCGAGTTTGTAAACGCCAGAAAGAAACGGATTCGTTAACCTCTCCCGACCGATTGTCGTCACCGGTCCGTGTCCGGAATAGACTTCCACGTCATCACCGAGCGGCAATAGTTTGTTCATAATTGAATCCATCAGTTGTTCGCCGGATCCACCCGGCAAGTCGGTTCTACCGACTGAACCAGCAAAGAGAACATCGCCAACAAAAACCTTTCCTTCATTTGGTTCAAACAATACGACGTGACCGGGTGTGTGGCCGGGACAATGAATTACCTTGAATTCGAGTTCGCCGACTTTGTAAATCTGGCCGTCCTCCCAGTACCCGTCCGCCTTTGGCGGCGTCTCGAAATCAAAACCGAGTGCGGCCCACTGATCACGTGGAATGCCTATCCATGACGGCTGTCCGGGAAGCGCGTCGTAGATAAACTCATCATGCTTATGAATCATAATATCGGCAGCGGGTTTTATCTTTTTTAGCGCCGAGACGCCGCCGATGTGATCCAGGTGTGCATGCGTTACCGCAATCGCTTGCAACTCAAATCCATGTTTGTCGATTGCCTCGACTATCGCCTTTGAGTCATCACCGGGATCGATACATATCGCACGCCTGGTTTTCTCGCAGCCCACGATGCGCGTATGCTGCTGAAAGGCAGTGACTGTGATTTCTTCAATGATCATTGTGAAAACACTCTGTTGTTAGTGGTCAGTTGTTATCTATTGGTCTTTGGTTTTTGGTTTTCGGTCTTTGATTCGAGAACCACTTCTGGCTACTGACTACTGAGCATTGTTGCCGAGGGAGTATAATTCGTGGGGATGGAATGCGCTATCGAAGGCATTGTTGGCAGTGCTCGGTGGCCTTCGCCTAATCTCATTAGCACCTGGCTTCAGCCAGGTGTTACAGGCGATCTATTGATCTCTAAACCGTTTCAACGGTTTACGGCGAAACCGTTAAAACGGTTAGGGTCAGTCACTAATGATCATCGCACTGAAGTGCGGTGCTAATGAGAATAAAAGCGCGTGCGCGCGGCGACTTCAAATTGACCAGTACGATTTGTCAGATACCGGTATGCCACTTAGTAAAACAGCGAATTCATTAGCCGAAATCCTTGACGCTTTGACAACCGAAGGTGCACCGGAATTGACTGAGCATCTTCCCGGTGATGCGCTGAAGTGTTATGCGTGCGGCCATCGCTGTCTCATCAAAGCGGGGAAGCGCGGCATCTGTAAAGTGCGTTTTAACGAGGGCGGACAACTTCGTGTGCCGGTAAACTATGTCGCCGCCCTTGCCTGCGACCCCACCGAGAAGAAACCTTTCTTTCATGTGCTACCAGGCTCCGACACTTTAACTTTCGGCATGTTAGGTTGCGACCTACACTGCGGGTATTGCCAAAACTGGTTGACCTCGCAAGCGCTACGCGACGATTCAGCAGGCACCCGTCCTCAGCAAGTGACGCCGGAGCGTCTCGTCGCAATGGCTAAAGCCTACGGCGCTTCAATGGTCGGTAGTAGTTACAACGAACCCTTGATTACGGCCGAGTGGGCAGTCGATGTCTTTAAGCGGGCAAGGCCTGAAGGTTTCCGCACCGCCTTCATCTCAAACGGCAACGCCACGGCGCAGGTGCTTGATTACTTACGCCCATGGACAGATTGTTACAAGATCGATTTGAAGTCGATGAGCGATCGAAACTACCGGCAGCTCGGTGGAGTTGTCGATAACATTATCGACACCGTAAAAATGGTCCATGAGCGTGGTTTCTGGGAAGAGATTGTGACACTCGTGATTCCGGGCTTCAACGATTCGGAAGAGGAACTTGCGCGGGCGGCGGATTTCATCGCGTCAGTATCACCGGATATCCCCTGGCATGTTACGGCGTTCCATCAGGATTACCACATGACGGAAAACGCAAACACCACAGCCGCGCAATTGATACGCGCTTGCGAGATTGGGCGCGAGGCGGGCTTGCGTTACATCTATGCTGGCAATCTACCGGGGAAGGTAGGCGATTGGGAAAACACATACTGTCCTTCCTGTCAGAGATTGCTCGTCGAGCGGCATGGTTATGTAATCCGCCAGATGCTAATCACCCCTAAGGGAGAATGCCCGTCCTGCGCAACGGGCATCCCAGGAATCTGGTCTTAAACCGTAAAAGTTAACGCCTGAAGGTAGCGATGTACTTCGCAACCCCGCGCTTCTCAAAGACCCTGCATCAGGTTGTGATGAACCGGTAGTAGCCTTGGTCCATCACAACCTATTTTGAAAAATAACTTGATACAGCGGTTTTCTTACGGCGTTGGACTCAACGCAGGTGAAGCCTTTGTTGCTGTTGGTGAAGGCCGTGCCGAGGGCGAAGTCCTTGCCGCTGGAGAAGTCCTTGCCGCTGGCGAAGCGGCTGCGGCCGGCGAGGCCTTGGCGCCTGGCGAGGCCGTCGCTGCGGGGGACGCTGATGCAACAGGCTCCCGTATCGGGGTGGCAGCGCCGGCAACGAGTTTCCATTCTCCGCCACGTCTGGCAAACGTATCTATGAAGCGGTACTGGCCACTAATATCAATCGTCTTGCCGGCCGGCGTCTTGTATTTGCCGTTCTTTACTATGCTGCGCCCGTTAACAACGGCAGAATCGTTATTGAGCACGATTACTTTCAGGTCCGTGACTTCCCATGAGTCTGCCGTTAGTGCTCCAGTTTCAATGTCTTTGATGTCCTGGGATTTGTCCCCCAGAGTGCCATCGGGATAGACGAAAACCGCATCATCTGCTTCCACTCGAGTGATGGCGGCAACATCTTTTTCTTTGATCACTCGCGGCCAGTCGTTCTCAATACGCAGCAATTCCGTTTCGATTGAAGCCGTATTCACAGTCTCTCTTCCAGAGTTTGCATTCGCAGGTGCTGTGACCGCACGATCCGTATCCACCGTAGCAGGCTGGCAACCGCTGAAAATTATTAAAGAAAATAGTAACGAGAAAACGGACAAAAGCCCTTTTCGTGTCATTGATTCACTCCTTTGTTGGCAACGCCTAAACCAAGCTGATTGTTCGAAGAGCATGTTGCTTCTATGCCAAAACGTCATCGGAGTCAATAGTTGATGCGCCGCTAACGCGTTTTCTATAAGATCTCGCGGGCGCAAATCCCACAAGCGGCCTGGCGAAATGAGCCGGCTGACGGGTGGGCACCGGCGGACATTGACATCCAGAATTGTTGGGGATATCGTCCGGATCAGTTGGACCTACGCCGGCCAGTGCTGGAGACTCCGGCATCCATTTTTGAATCCTGCAAATCGCTGGTGCGGCCGAAACCGCAATTTCTTCGAAAGGAGAAATCCAATGATCCGAATACCACTTAAACCCTCTGTGAACCTCCGTATCTTCATGTTGTTTTCGATATTTGCCGGCGCGGTTGAGTTTACCAGCGCAAACACCCAGGGGCAGCGCAAAGCCGCTCCCCAGGCGCGTGCGGAGGACAACTCACCTTTGTTCCACGATTATCGCGGCGTGCGGCTTGGTATGATGTCGGATGAGGTACGGAAAATACTTGGTGACCCGAAGGATAAGGGCGATGAACAAGACTTCTTCATCTTTAACGAAACCGAAACAGCTCAGATCGTTTACGACAAGACGCACAAGGTAATCACAATTTCAGCAGACTTCATGACTCCGAGTGATTCTGTTTTATCAGCGAAGCAAGTCTTTGGTGCCGACATTGCACCAAAACCGGATGGCTCTGTCTATAAAATGGTGCGTTACCCAAAAGCGGGCTACTGGCTCTCCTATAACCGTACGAGCGGCGTCTCGCCGCTAACGACTGTTACGCTTCAGAAGATCGACTGAACGCCACGGACTGAGCCGAGAAGAAGAAGTATCAAGGTTTCGGAAACTGAGTAGTGTGGATTGCGACCATCCCTTAGTGGTCTGTAAGAAACTCCCACGGCTAGACGAGCATAGGATCTCACTCGTATGCTAGGAACTGATGCACGCCAGTACATTCCTTTCTACAACTGAAACCCAGAACGAAACGCCGCTTGAACTTTCTCGCCGGATAAAAGAAAGAGCGCTTGCCGAGGGTTTTGAAAAAGTGGGAATCGTTCCCGCCGAGGTTCTCGCTGAGCCGCGCGCTAGATTAGAGACATGGCTCGAGCGTGGTTATCACGGCCAGATGGCCTGGATGGCGCGCGACCCCGAGATGCGCACCAATCCGCGCAAGTTTTTACCCGAGGCGCGCTCGGTAATAGTGGTAACGAAGAACTACTACACGCCGGCAAAACACGACGACGATCCGGCTAGCGGCAAGGTCTCGCGTTATGCCTGGGGCGATGACTACCATGAAGTCGTGGGCTCCAAACTCCGCTCGTTGTTGGCCTGGATCAAAGAACACTCCCCTGCTGCCGAAGGAAAAGTCTGCGTCGACATTCAACCGATGATGGACAAGGCCTGGGCGGTGCGTGCCGGACTGGGATGGATTGGAAAACACACTAATCTCATCACACCTGAATATGGGTCATGGGTTTTCATCGGCGAACTACTGCTGAATATCGATCTGGAGTTTGATGATGACCAGGTCGAAGACCACTGCGGCAGTTGCAAACTGTGCATAGATGCCTGTCCGACCGGAGCTATCCCTGAAGCCTACGTGGTCGACTCAAACAAATGTATATCTTACAGCACTATTGAATTGCGCGACGCCGAACTGCCGGAGCAGATTGCACAAAATCTGGAAGGTTGGATTTACGGTTGCGATATCTGCCAGGACGTGTGTCCCTGGAACCGTTTCCAGCAAGTGACTGACGAAAGCCGCTTCGCGCCGCGCGAGGGAAATATAAATGCGTCACTGTCTGAGGCAGTCCAGTTGACGGCTGAAACCTACGCTGATCGTTTTCGCCACAGTTCGATGAAACGAGTCAAACTTTCGGGCCTGCAGCGCAATGCACGAGCTCTTTTACAGTGTCGGACCGGGCAGAAGCCCGACCCCGGGGCAGGGCCGGAAGATTTCCTGCCGCCTTCAGGCGGCTAGCCCGCAGGGCCAATAGGCCAGCCGTTTTACGGCTGGTATTGCGACGATGACATTTCGAGGCCGCTTCAGCGGCCTTGTGTCGCACGCTAATGTAAGGCCGTTGAAACGGCCTGAACAATGATGATGGCAGACCGTACCAGCCGTAAAACGGCTGGCCTATTGGCCCTGCGGGGCTAACCGCGTGAACGCGGCAAGAAGCAGTGCGTAATTTACTGGCACCAGACGATGTGGAGCTAATTAAAACCTCACCACCGCATTTCCGTGGGATGATCAAGCTTGAGCAGCCAGGCGTGTCACAGAGACTTGCAAATTAGCACTGTCTCCGATCCCTTGCCATCCATCTTTACTTGCTTTATCGTCACCAGATTTTAAATGCGTAAACGTTAGAGGCTAATCACAAATGAAACTGCTAATTCTGTTCTTAACTGCATTCATCATCGTCATAACTTCGTACCACTCAACTCCGGCCCAGGAACCAAAAACACCCGCGGATCTCCACCGGATCGCCGCAGACTATTACAACTGGCGTAATAAAAACTTTCCCGTTTTCTCGAGCGACGCCGGCCTGCATACCTGGGACAATCGGCTGACTGACTATTCGCTCTCGTCGGTTCTCGCGCGACGGTTGCACGTCAAGGAGGTGCTGGCCAAAGTGCGGGCCATGCCAACCGCTACCTGGGGAAAAGACGATCGCATTGATTGGCTTCTGTTTCGCTCTGAGCTCGATAACGTAGATTTTTTCAACCGCGTAATGGACTTTGAAGAGACTGACCCGCAGATGTACGTCAATGAATGTAGCAACGGTATCTTTTCCCTCCTTAAGAAAGAATACGATACGCCCCGCAACCGGGCGCTCGCTGCAACTGCCCGACTGAAACAGATGCCTTTCTTAATCGAACAAGGAAAAGGAAATCTGACTAAACCTGTGCGACTTTATGCTGAACTTGCTATCGAATCGGCTCGGTCAATCGATAGTCTCTTCAACGACAGCCTGATGACTCTCGCCAAAGATCTTTCCCCTTCCGAAAAGAACGATCTGGTGAAGTCGCGCGAAGCCGCACTTGCGTCAATCCACGGGTTCGCCGACTGGCTTGAGAAACGTTTGCCGGGAATGGTGCCGTTCAAGCCCATGGGCGAAACAAATTACAATTACGTTCTTAAGAACATCTATCTTTTGCCATTCGATGCAAAGCAGGTTGAGATGTTGGGCCAGGCTGAGCTGGCGCGTTACCGCGGGCTCGAGTCGCTTCTTCCCGATCCTTCGTTTGCAGATCCCAATCCGGCGCGCAGTGCCAGTGTGCCGAAAGATCAGGAAGCATTTTTGAAAGCTTACGAAAGCCGTCAAGCCGAGATGATTGATTTTCTGAAAACCAATAATCTTGTAACGCTGCCTTCGTACCTGGGCAGGTTTGAGATTCGCCAGCTTCCTGAAGCATTCAAGCCAACCAGCCCCGGGGGTTTTATGAATCCGCCCGGCGTGTATGACAAGGATGATAGCGGCTTTTATTTCATCCCCACTTACAACCCGCAGTCCAGGAATTTTTATATTCGTGCTGCGATAGAAGATCCGCGGCCGATTCTGGGCCACGAAGGCATCCCCGGCCACTTCCTGCAACTCTCCATCGCAAATCATTTGAAGAATGAAATTCGCAGACAGCATGGCAACGGCCTTTTCATCGAAGGCTGGGCGCTCTATGGCGAAGAGATGTTGATGCGCACAGGACTTTATCCAGTTAACTCACCATCGCAAGGGCAGGTCCTGCGACTCGCGCGCTATCGCGCTGCGCGCATCGGGGTGGATGTCAACCTGCACACCGGCAAGTGGACCTTCGATCAGGCAGTCAACTATTTCATGGAAGCAGGAGGCCTGGATCGCGAGGCTGCAACTGGTGAAGCGGCTGGCGCAGCGGCAAGTCCAACTCAGAAGATTTACTACATGGTTGGTAAGTGGCAAATCATGCGCCTGCTGGGAAGATATCGCGACAAGCAGGGTGCAACCTTTCGCCTGGGCCAGTTTCATGACGATTTGATCAGGTATGGAAGCTTGCCGCTTTCGATTATCGAATGGATTCTGCTGGACGATTCGTCATCGCTGGACCAGGCACTCCGTTGAGGCGCCAAGTCTCCTGACCTTGCGCGATAAGAGCAGTATCCGGTATTAGTCTGTCCACATCAGCAGACAAATGTCAGAATCAGTCCTCAACAGTAGACACACGACGTTTCGGCATTGGTCGTTTGCCGTGCGCTAACCTGTTTTTTGTCGCATCAAGAACGCGGCACGAAGGTTGCGAAATTACCGCCAAGAGTAAACCAATCGGATTGCGTTAAAGATTGCCTGGCGCGCTCAACGCCAGGCACACCCATAAAGGAGACAAAAGCATGCGCCCACTAACCCGCAAAGTTCACCCTTACAAGCTTTTCCTTGGCCTACCAATCCTCTTCGCCCTGCTGTTGAACTCCAATCCCAACGCTCAAGTGCAGGATAAGACATGGCGTCAGGCTGAAGATCCCTTCAACCGCATAAACATTGCTCGAATCAAAAAGGCACGGATCACCAGGTTCTCAGTCAAGGAGATCCCGAAGGAAGCGTTTTCCTTAAAGGCTTTCGAGCAAAAAAAGGATGAAGAGAAATATGAGAGGCCGCGAACCGAAAAGATTCATCCCGTGCTTATGGAGCGGATCCGGAGCGCTCGCGGTAACGAGCGTGAGTTAGTTCTGATCAACTTCCGCGACGATTTCAGGATACCGCGCTTTCCAGAACCAAATCTGCTGGAGCGGCGTGAATCGGCAGCGAACCGAAAAGTACTAGACCGCGCTAATCAATTAATTGAAGAAATTAAGGAACGGCGGGCAGGTGCTTACAAAGAGCGGGCGCGCGAGCTTGGGCGCTATGACGCCGAAATCATTGAAACCTTCTGGCTCATCAATGGCGCGCTGGTACGGATGCCATTGGGCCGAGTGCGGTCACTGGCCGAACGTCAGGATGTATTGTATGTAGAACCTCAAAATGCCGGCGAGAAACCGCCGCAGGACGGTAATGCCAACAATGACGTCGCTGATGGAAGGGGACGCATTGTCAGCGATCCCTATTTCAATCTGGGTTTGACGAGCGGTTGGATTGGTTTGCTCGACACCGGGATGCGTTTCACCCACACGCAATTTACCAGTCCTTCGCATGTCGATTTTCGCCGCGATTGCGTTCTCGGCGGCGCTAACTGCAATACCGGCACCGGGCTGGACCCGACGGACGATTGCTGGAATCACGGCACCTCAAGCGGAGCGATCATCACAGCTAACGCCAACCAGGGCGCGGCTTGGCGCGGTGTTACGGCAATCACCCTGGACAGTTTCAAAATCTATCCCAATGGATGTGGGGGTCTTGACGGGGCCGCTGCGGTGCGGGGATTCCAGGCCGCAGTTGCGGTACTTGACCGAGTCATCGTGGCCGAGATGCAGGGCGGTGGCAGCGACACCAGCAGTATTTCAACGGCTGCGGATAATGCCTTCGATGCGGGAGCAGTTATCATCGCCGCAAACGGCAATAACGGGCCTGGTGCGAGTACTGTCAATACGCCTGCCAATGCACATAAGGTGATCGGCGTCGGTGATTTTGACGTGCAAACCCTGGCGCAGATAAATGGTCAGAGCCGTGGTCCGGCGCCGGACAATCGCTTCAAGCCTGACATACAGGCTCCGACCCAAACTGAAACCGCGAGCAGTGTTTCCGATACAGCATTCAAAAGCAGCTTCGGCGGTACGAGCGGGGCTACACCTTACGCCTCAGGTGCGGCGGCTTTGTTGCGCAATTGGCTAAGGGGCAGCTCTGGCTCGATCGATCCCGGCCAGGTCTATGCCCAATTGATTCTTTCCGGCCAGCAACCTTATCCCTTCAACAATACCAGCGGCGCCGGCCCGTTGCGCCTGCCGACCGATGGTTTTGGCTGGTGGGGCAAAGTCTCAATCGGCAACGGCGTGACGTTAGACATTCCAATAAGCATGAGCGGAGGGTCGCCCAACACTTTTGACGGCGCCCTCTGGTGGCCGGAAACGGCAGCACAGGCGCATAATGATATCGACCTGAGCTTGATTGATCCGAGTGGGGCTGTAAGGGCATCAAGCCCTTCGATCAATAGCGTGTTTGAAAGGGCGCGAGTTAGCGGTTCACTGGCGTCGGGCACATGGATTCTTCGTATTCGCGGGTATAGTGTGCCTGCTGGCCCTCAGACGGTCTACTGGACGGCCGTGCAGATGTTTCGATGATGTATGTTTAGAACTCGAGGTAAGTGGGCCTACCGTATTCAAGTAGCGGGACTCCTGGTTAGTCTCTCGTTCATGGCCTTCATTTCCGGCTCAGGTTACCAGAAGGTTGATGACAGGCAGGACCAATGGGTAACGATCTACGCAAAGGCTGAGTGGTACCGTGCTCGTGCGGAGCCAGAGCAGCTGTGGCGAGGCACCCTGGCAAAGCGGGATGCCCCGGTAGGCCCTAACACGCGCAACGCTCTCAAGTACAGTTTGCGCACGGGCAAGGACGACGTTGCCGTTTATGCCGCAGGAGTCGAGGAGAGATTAGCGCCTTTCGTGGATCAAGAGGTCTTAGTGCGTGGTAAGTTGGTGGATCTCCGCGAAGAGGGCCAGGGCAAAGAACTATGGATCGCTTCCATTCGAACCATTCGAACCATTCGAACCCAACCTAACTGCCGTTAGACAAGCCGGTCGAATAATTCGCTGCACGATTTGATCAAGCATGGCAATCGGTCCGCGCTGCTGGACGATTCGTCGTCGCTGGACCAGGCCCTGAAGTGAATCTTTGTAATTGTTCTCAGGACTGTTAGGCACAAAATGTTTGTAGTACCTACGAAGCTTACGACCAGGTTTGCGGCTCTGCCGCCCGATAGCCATCGATTGATGCCCACAAGTCTGGGCAAGACTCTGAGAACGGCTCACAGAGGTGGGACGCCGTAGATCATTTCGGGCAAGGGGCGTGAGGGATGTTTAAGAACTTTGAAATATGGCAAATCGTTTCTGCCGGCTTTTCTTCCTGCGGGACATGACCGCACTCGTTAATCGTTTCCAATCTTGACCCTGGAATGGCAGCATGCAGCATCTCGCCAATCTTTAGTGGAATAACTTTATCGTTGAGTCCCCATAAGATGAGTGTAGGAACACTGATGCTGGGGTACTTCGCAATTATACTGTTGATATCTTTAGGAATGACTCCCTTTGCCGTTTGCAATAGCGCATAGCGTCCGCCGGGTGAACCTATCGGCTCGGCGT
>JBHEMV010000030.1:0-273 GCA_046262375.1 Pyrinomonadaceae bacterium | reverse complement strand
AACGATCATTGTAATAGGCATTTTTCAGAACAGTTTTGGCAGCCTGCCTGGGTGACAAAATATGAAGCGCCAACCATCCCAGCACTGGGGTTCTCATGAGTTTCAGGTACCAGGGTAGCAACTTATTGTATCCCCCGCTGTCGATTAATATTAATTTCGACAAGAGGCCGGGGTTCTGTTCACATAACCTGATGGCAACTATCAGAGAGACAGCGCCACCATATGAATTTCCCATTAGAATCAGGTTTCTTAGATTTTGCTCAAGGATAAATT
>JBHEMV010000029.1:0-34025 GCA_046262375.1 Pyrinomonadaceae bacterium | reverse complement strand
TTGTTGATGTTCTGTTCAAAGCATTGGCCCAGGCGCTGCCGAACAGGATTCCGGCGGCGAGTCAGGGAACGATGAACAATCTGACCGTTGGCGGAATTGATTCACGTCCTGGCTATATCGCCCGGGAGTTTTCCTATTACGAAACCGTATCCGGCGGTATGGGCGCGCGGCCAACGCAGGATGGCATGAGTGCAGTCCACACTCACATGACTAACAGCCTTAATACGCCGGCTGAAGCGCTTGAGTATGCTTATCCGTTACGCGTGCGAGAATACAAAATTCGCAAAGGCTCAGGAGGAAAAGGAAAGCGGCGAGGTGGCGACGGCGTGATTCGCGAGATCGAAACGCTCGTCACTGCCCGCATGTCCTTGTTGGCGGACAGACGGAAGCGTGGGCCATATGGACTATCAGGAGGCGACGACGGAAAACCAGGCAGCGCCGCGATTATTCGCAACCGCGACGTTCGCAAGATTGGATCTAAGGGCAGTTGGGAATTGCAAGCCGGCGACCGCGTTCGAATCGAAACCCCCGGCGGCGGCGGCTTTGGGAAGAAGCATTAAAGCAGGGGCAGACGGCAGGAGCAGGCGGCAGGTTCACCAATATATGATTCCTGCCTCCTGCTCCTGCATCCTGCGACGGATTCAAGAAGTTCAGAGTCCAACCTTAGGTTGCTGGTTGGTAACCTGCAAGCTAAAGCTTGTACTCTGAACTACCGGCCTCCTGCTCCTGCTTCCTGATGTCAAGTTGTCAGTCTTCGATAGATTCCCGGCAGTCGTTCGGGAAGCGAAAGCACATCATCAATGATCGTGTAACCAACTTCGCCGTAGAGGTCGCGCAGTTCGGCCTCTGACTCGCGATCGATAGTAATGCAGAAAGGAGTGATCCCACTGTTCTTGGCTTGTCTCAAAGCCTCGCGCGTGTCCTCGCGCGCATAGCGGGCATCCCCATAATCGTGATCATAGGGTCGCCCATCAGACAAAACTATCAAGAGCCGTGTGCGTGCCTCCTGCTTCGCGAGTTTCGCTGTGGCGTGGCGAATTGCAGCACCAAGCCGAGTGTTGTTCTGGAAAGTTATGCCGCCAATTCGTTTCTTCACTTCGTCGGAATACTTTTCATCAAAATCCTTGACCACATAAAACTTTACGTTGCGCCGGCCTTCGGACGTGAAGCCATTGATCGAATAGACATCACCGACAGCCTCCAGCGCCTCGCTCATCAAGACCAGGCCTTCTTTTTCAATTTCGATAATACGGCGGCCCGGACGCGTGTAAGGCTGGAGAGGATGGCGCCCAATTGTGCGGGCTGTTGAGGAGGATTGATCCAGGAGAAAAGAGACTGCTACATCACGGCGCCGTCGCAAGCGCCTGAGATAAAGCCGCTCCGATTGGTGGCCTGCTCCGACCCTGGCCGCTCGCCTGTCGATGACGTGGTCAATGACGGCATTAAGATCAAACTCTTCACCATCCAACTCGTTTGTGACGCGCAGCAAGTCTTCAGGCTTCATCAGCTGAAACTGATGGCGGATGGAAGAAATCACCCCCTTGTGACGCTCGCGCGTTTGCTCGACAAAAATTCTATCGCCATGCTTTACGCGCTTTTCTACAACACGGCACCAACCGATACGATGATCGGTTAACTCTCGATCCCACTCGTCGTAGTTGTAGGCAACTTCACCTTCTTCGATCATCTGCTCGGGAAGTTCAGCCTCCGTCCACGCTTCAGCTCCTTCGAGCTCGTCCGGTTCCCCCTTGCCGCCGGGGTCATTCCACGCGTTGAAGAGCTCGCGGACGTCGCGGCGCTGTGGCCTTTGTTCAGAATTCCGCCGGTTGAAACTTTCCGTTGCTATGGAGTTTTCTTCTTCTCGCTCGGAAGGCGCCTCTTGCGTCTCGATCTCCCGAACAGAATCATCGGCAGGAGCGAGGGATTGAAAAAGTGAATACACTCGACTCGTCGCCATTAAAGTATCGGCGACAGTCGCTGAAGGGCTCGAGAGATATTCCGTAGCCATTGTTTCGAGCTCCGAAACAATTTGACCGTAATACTGACGCGCATCATCTGTCGCTCCACCCAGGAGGGTCGTTTGAAAGAGCAATTCAAAGGGAACGAGGCTGGCGGGTAACTCCGTGACGGATGGGCGGCCTCGTCGAAGGTGCTCGCGAATAAAATCGAGATCACGAGCGAGCCCTCTGTATTTCTGACGAAGCCGGCGATCAATACGGGAATTTTCCAGTGTGCCAAAGATCCGGCGGGCAAGTTCCGGTTGCGGAAACACATGCAACACCTGGCCATAGCCGACTTCTGTCGGACAGACATTCCTGTCTGTCCCTGAATAGGAGGGACTAAGGTCCTCGTTCGCACGATGGACAGACAGGAATGTCTGTCCTACCTCAACCATCTCATCCGGTACCGCAAAAGCGTCTCGTGCCGCGGTGTTTGCCGGACTGTAGGTTTCGTTCAACGCCGAATAAGCGGCCTCCAAACCTGGCGTCCCGCGCTCGGACGTCCCGAATTCAATTTGCCCGGCAGCATGAGCGGCCAGCACTTTGTAGAGACGAAAATCGAGTTCGTCGTCACCGAACTCGGCTACCAGGGCGGGAAGGTGGATCGTTCGTCCATCGGCAATTCGAGATTCAAGCGGAACGGCGGCGAGCGGGCTTATCTCCACTTCGTGGCCGGTGAGTCCTTCGATGTAAAGTATTAACAAAAGTCGCACGTTCTCCAAAGCCAACCCATTGCTGCCGCTGCGGAGCACGTCGTAGCTGCCGCGCGTTTCGAGCGCAAAATAACTACGACGCGCGCGCGCATCTTTATTGTGCGAAGAAAGACCCTGACGGGCCCACTGCTCAAACTGCACAATAGAGACTGTTCTGAGCGCCAGGGAGCTCGAACGAAAACAAGCGAGGGCCGCTTCGCCGTCAACCTCGGCGATTTCACGTGTCAGCAGAATTACCCGCGCGGCAAGTTCAACTTTGCGATCATGGTTGACTTCACTTGCAAGCCCGCGCACAAAGCGTGGACTGCTGCGCACGAAAGCAATGAGGCTTGCGTTTCCATGCTGAGCGACCGTCCACAAGAGGCTCAGCCAATCATCGAAAATCTCCGGCAACGTCCGCAAAACTTCCCCGCCTGTAACCAGAACTTGCAAAGCTGAGCCACCGCCACGTTCAAGAAAACCTATGGTATTTTCCAAAAGACTTAACGCGTCATTGGAGTTGAGACTAGTGAGTGCAGACGGAAGGGCCGCCCAGGCGTCTGCCGCAATACCTCCGGCGCGAGAGGCAAACTCCGCAGCAAGCTCAATACCCTTTTTAGTAACGTTTGGACTTTTGAATCGACCCAAATGCTCGACAACTTTGGGCGCCTCGCTAAGAAACTCGGCGCTATGCTTTGCCGAGCGCCGAGCAATCTCGGCGGCCACTTCCAAAACAGCACCCAACACGCCGGACTCCCCGATTGTCTTCCCCAGCGCCGGTAAGTTTCGAAGAGTGTCGATTGCTATGGATGACGAGAGTGTCATTTGGCGTGAGCAAAGCTGAAAGACGAACTGGCGAGCCTGCTCAGGTATATTTTCGAGGTTGCCGACTCCTTCAGCGAAAAATGTGATCGCCGTTTCAACGTCACTCATCGCGAGCCGCCGCCCCATATCGCCCCAGGAGCGCAACTCCGTGGGTTCCAGAACATCTGCGGCTGTGGGAGCTGAGCGCAGAAATTCAATACTCGCCCGCAATGACACACCGGCAATCGCTGCGCTTGTCTCAAGTGCTGCCGCCGATTGATCGAGCGGCAAATTTGCAAGTTCGCGAGTTAACTTGAGAAACGATTGGCGCTCGGCCGAGCGTAACTTGTCTTTGAGGGGCAGTTCGCCCTGGAAATTGGAATCGATCTCTGCTCCAGATTCATTCTCTGGCTTCTTTTCTGAGTCGTTTCCCATTGAGTTGTACTAAATGACCGTTGTTACGATCTCGCGAATGCTGCGTTGCAGTTCACGGTCGTCTGTGATGGGCGAGCACATCGCCACGTCAGCAGCGGTAACAGGCGGGATACCCAGCGTGATCAGTTGCGCGGCATAAATCAGCAAACGGGTGGAGACGCCTTCTTCCAATCCATGGCCGCGCAGATTTCGAACTTTCTGTCCGATGAGCACGAGATCGCGCGCAGTGCCTTCGTCTACACCACCTTCGCGCGTCACGATCTCCGTCTCCATTTCAGCCGGAGGGTAGTCAAAATCAATAGCTACGAACCGTTGCCGGGTCGATTGTTTCAAATCCTTGAGGATGGATTGATAGCCCGGATTGTAAGAAACGACCAGCATGAAATCAGCGGGGGCGTCCAGGATGGTCCCCCGTTTTTCAATAGGTAGCCGGCGGCGATGATCGGTAAGGGGATGAATGATTACGACAGTATCTTTGCGAGCTTCGACAACTTCGTCGAGATAACAAATAGCGCCATTACGCACTGCGGACGTCAGTGGGCCATCGTGCCAAATAGTTTCTTCACCTTCCAATAAAAACCGCCCCACCAGATCAGTAGCCGACAAGTCTTCATGACAGGCAACTGTGATCAAGGGACGCTCGAGCCGCCACGCCATATGTTCGACGAAGCGTGTCTTGCCACAGCCGGTCGGCCCCTTGAGAATTACCGGCAGGCGCGCAGAGTGGGCTGCCTCAAAGAGGTCAACTTCATGCCCGATAGGCAAATAGTAGGGCTCTTCAGCAACTCTATATTCTTCGATGGCGCGTTCTGGCATGTTTCTCGCTATCCTGCGTCTTATTTCGGCAGTTCAGCTGATCGACTTTTTTAGTAACAAGGAATCTTAGCACCCGTTAGAAACACCAGCAAACCGCCCATAAAAATGGAGTGCCGCGTTCACGCGGCTAGCCCGCAGGGCCGATAGGCCAGCCGTTTTACGGCTGGTTGGATCCTCCATCAAATTCCTTAGGCCGTTTCAACGGCCTTCACGCGTAACGGAAAAGACCGCTGAAGCGGCCTGAAAAAATATCATTGGTTCGCGAACCAGCCGTAAAACGGCTGGCCTATCGGCCCTGCGGGCTAACCGCCTGAAGGCGGCAATAAATCTTTTCGAGGGCAGTCAGGCGGGACATGACGAAAGTTCAGAGCCCTTCTTGACTATTTACGATTTACTATTCACGATTTACTAAGATGAAACTAGCAATAGCAATGTCTGGTGGAGTGGATTCTTCCGCAGCTGCGGCAATCCTCAAGGCACAGGGCCATGATCTGGTCGGTTTCACGATGCAGTTGTGGAACCAACGGCGGGGTATCAGTGTCGACGAAAATGGTGATCCGCTTCCTTCGCGTTGCTGCTCGCTCGATGATGTTTACGACGCGAGGCGCGTGGCTGAAGAGCTGGGTTTTCCGTTTTACGTACTTAATCTCGAGAGCGACTTCGAGCGCAACGTAGTACAACCCTTCGTTGATAGCTACCTCAATGGTGAGACGCCCATTCCGTGTGTCTCATGCAATAGCCGCCTGAAATTTGCTTCGCTCGATCGGCTTGCCGCAAGCCTCGGCTGCGACAAAGTTGCAACCGGACACTATGCGCGAGTTGAATACGATAAGGCAGCAAATCGTTACAAGCTTCTGCGCGGGCGCAATCTTCAGAAGGACCAATCATATTTCCTCTGGGAGCTCACCCAAAATCAACTATCCCGCTCCATCTTTCCTCTGGGCGAAATGTCGAAACCGGAAGTTCGCGAGGTCGCGCGCGAACACAGTCTGGCGGTGGCTGAGAAATCAGAGTCGCAGGAGATCTGTTTTGTTCCTGACGGTAACTACGCAGGTTTCATCGATCGTTATCTGGAAGCGGAAAACGCCTCAGAGCGCTTGCCTGGTGGAGGCGAGATAATCAATTTAAATGGCGAAGTAGTAGGCCATCACAACGGCATCCATCGTTACACGATCGGCCAACGGCGAGGGATTGGCATTGCTCGCGAGCAACCTCTTTACGTTATCAACATCGACGCACCAAAAAATCAAGTGGTCGTCGGGAATCAGGAAGAATTGATGGCCCGGGAATTTACGGCCGCCGGCGTTAATTGGATGGCATTTGATGAACCGACAGGGCCGGTGCGTGCCGAGGTGCGCGTGCGCTATCGTCACACTGCTGCGCCTGCGACTGTCAGGCCTCTGGACACCAACCGGGCCCGAGTTACGTTTGACGAGCCCCAACGTGCAATTACGCCCGGCCAGACCACGGTCTTCTACCGAGGAGATGAAGTACTCGGCGGTGGCTGGATAGTTAAACCAGAAGGCAGAAGGCAGTAAGCAGAAGGCAGTACAAAGACCAAGCAAAGACACCTCGTTGAGGGCCCTAAGTGGGCTTTTCCTGCCTTCTGCCTTCTGCCTACTGTTTCCTAAACCTTTTCCGCCCTTTCAACGTAGTTACATCACGAACAATTAGTCTAAATTACCCAACTTTAAGGCAGGAAAATTATGGCAATGTCGCGTACTAGAAAGACCGTTCTGATTATCACAAGCATTGTGGTCGCGCTTGTATTGGTGGTGCTGATTGGGCTGGCTGTACTAGTAGCTTCCTTCCGGCGTAGCGAGCCAACCATCGAAAACAACAGCGCCCTCGCACTCCGGGTCGCCGGGCCTCTGCCGGATTACGTACCCGATGATCCACTTAGAAAATTCTTTGGCGGCTCAGATCAGTCACTGTCGAATCTCATTCTGCAATTCAAGAAGGCCAAGGTCGACAATCGAATCAAAGCGATCATGCTGGACGTCAAAATGTCTGGCGCCGGTTGGGGAAAGGCGGAGGAGATTCGCGACGCAATCGCCGATTTTCGATCCTCCGGCAAACCTGTATACGCCTACATGGAATATGGGATGAACAAGGAGTACTACATTGCCAGCGCCTGCGACAAGATCTACCTCGCTCCCCCGGGAGAATTGTTCATTTACGGCCTGGCAGCCGACGTGCTGTTCTTCCGCGGCTCACTCGATAAGCTCGGTATCTATCCTGACATTTTCCAGATTGGAAAATACAAGAGTGCGGGCGACACGTTTACGCAGAAGCAGATGACTGATGCTCACCGCGAATTCATGAACTCGCTGCTCGACGATCTATTTAAGCGCTACGTTGAAGCGATTGCCAAAGCTCGCGGAAAAACTCCGGAAGACGTCCGCGCGCTCATTGATGACGCACCCTATAACGCAGCTAAAGCTAAAGAGGCTGGACTCATCGATGGCGTCGCCTATAGAGATGAATTAGAGAAAGAGTTGAAATCCAAACTCGGCTATAAAGGCACCGACGACCTTCGCCTGGTGAAAAGCTCAACCTATAGTGAAATCGAACCAGAATCGCTCGGTCTCGATAAAGGTGAAAAGATTGCGGTGATTTATGCCACCGGCGACATCGGTTCCGGCCAATCCGAGAATAGCCCGGGTGGCAGTCAGTCGATTGGATCTGACACTCTAACAAAGGCACTCAACGATGCTCGCGACGACAAGTCGATCAAAGCGATCGTGATCAGAGTTGATAGTCCAGGCGGTTCGGGTCTGGCTTCCGACATCATCTGGCATGCTGTGGAAGCGGCGAAACAAAAGAAGCCGGTGGTAATTTCGATGAGTGATCTCGCTGCCTCGGGTGGTTATTACATCTCAGCCAGCGCCAGCAAGATCATCGCTCAACCGTCTACCATCACCGGCTCGATCGGTGTCGTCGCCGGCAAAGCCGTGATGAAGGGCTTCTACGATTGGCTTGGAATTTCAAACGAGTATATCCTTCGCGGCAAACAAGCCGGGATGTTTCGTGAGACAGAGAAATTTACTCCCGAGGAACGAGCGAAATTCGAAGACTGGATTAAGAACACTTACTACAACGACTTTGTTCCAAAGGTGGCTAAGGGTCGCAATAAGGACGCGGCCTACATCGACTCAGTTGCACAGGGCCGCGTTTGGACCGGCTCACAAGGCAAAGACCGAGGACTTGTCGACGAGTTTGGCGGCTTGGATCGTGCGGTCGAAGTGGCTAAGGAGCTCGCAAATATTCCTAAAGACAAAGGTGTGCGTCGTGTGATTCTTCCTCACCCGCGGACGTTTTTGCAGGAACTAATGAGCAGCAATGACGAGACACGGAGCCAAACCAGGCAAAGGGAGCAACAGCGCGCGGTGCTTGCGGCATTGCCCGAGGACGCACGCCGTTCGCTGCGTTACATGATGTTGCTCGATCGTATGAAGAGTGGCGAATCGATGCTCCTCATGCCGTTTGAATTAAGAATCAGATAGCGCTCTGCAGATTGCGCGGATTAAGAAAGAAATAGCAATCCGCAGATTACGCAGATTCCACAGATTTAAGACCGGCAAATTACTTGTCGGCTGCGACACCTTCGTCAGCATTCATTCGGAGCCGAGGCTAAGGAATGCAATTAGGTTTCGATGATAATCTGCGTAATCTGTGTAATCTGCGGATTGCTATTTGGTAATCCGACCTAACCCGCCCATGTAAGGTCGCAGCGCTTCGGGAAGCACCACGGATCCATCCGCTTGTTGAAAATTTTCGAGAATGGCAATCCATGTTCGACCGATCGCCAGCCCTGAGCCATTCAGTGTATGAACAAACTCAGGCTTAGTTCCGCCCGCACGCCTAAAACGAATCTGCGCACGACGCGCCTGAAAATCTACGCAGTTAGAACACGATGAAATCTCTTTAAACTCGCCGTAAGACGGCAACCAGACCTCAACGTCATACGACTTAGCCGCAGAGAATCCCAGATCCCCCGTAACATGTTCCACGACACGGTAGTGCAAACCCAATTTTTGCAAAATCGACTCCGCATCGCGTGTCAAAGTCTCGAGGTCATTAAACGACTCTTCGGGAGTTGTTAATTTCACCAATTCAACTTTTTCAAATTGGTGCTGCCGGTAGATACCGCGCGTGTCGCGCCCGTAACTTCCGGCCTCCGAGCGAAAACACGGAGAGTAAGCAGCAAACTTTAGAGGTAGTGAAGCAGCGTCCAGCATTTCCCCGCTGTGATAGTTCGTGACTGGGACTTCGCCGGTGGGAATCAAATAGAGCCCGCGTTCGTCAGTAAGCTTGAAAAGATCTTCTTCAAACTTGGGTAACTGGGCCGTGCCAAACAGCGCGGTTGAATTAACTATGAAAGGTGGCAGCGTCTCTTTATAACCATTCTCGCCCGTCTGCACGTCGAGCATAAAATTGACCAGTGCCCGGCTCAAACGCGCACCGGCTCCATTCAAAATTCCGAATCGCGCGCCCGAGATTTTTGCTGCTCGCTCTAGATCAAGAATGCCAAGAGAGGATCCGAGATCTACGTGGTCCTTCGGCTCAAAATCGAATTCCGGCCTGGTTCCCCAACGCCGTATCTCCACATTTTCCGACTCGTCTTTGCCCACTGGTACGCTTTCATCGGGAAGGTTGGGAAGTGAAACAAGCAGGTCATGCATTCGAGCCTCGGACTGATCGCGCAATTCGTCCAACCCCGCTATGCGTTCCTTCAGCTGATTAACATCGTTGCGACGTCCCTCCGCCTGGTCGCGTTTACCGTCTTTCATCAAGGCCCCAATTTCGCGACTGGCGGCGTTTCGTGTGGCGTTGAGTTGGTCCGACTCGGCAATAATGCGGCGCCGTTCGGCGTCAGCGTGGGCAAAATCGTTGAGCGCGTCTGGCGCAACGCCGCGCGTTTGAAGCGCGGCTCGCACTTTCTCGAGATTTTCGCGCACGTAGTTTAGATCGAGCATTTGTTCTATTCCCGCGGAATATGGTATGAGAGATGACCGTTTAGAAAACCAGAATGTACCGTCAAACCATAGCAAAAGGCCAGCTAGCCCAATTGCTGGTAGGGCTCACTACACAATCGCTCGCAGGCAAAGCGAGCCTTGGTTTCACAATGCGAGATTTGAGATCCGAAATTCGCAATCGTTAACCATGCCAAAGAGAGTTCGCAAAGCAGTTTTTCCTGCAGCAGGTTTGGGCACCCGTTTTTTGCCTGCAACCAAATCGTCTCCAAAAGAGATGTTGCCACTCGTCGATAAGCCTTTGATTCAATACGTGGTCGAGGAGGCAGTCGCATCGGGAATTGAATCCGTAATTATCGTGACCGGTCGAGGCAAAAGCGCCATCGAGGATCATTTCGACATTTCCTTTGAATTGGAAAAACTCCTGGAGGAGCGCGGCAAAAAAGTTGAGCTTAAAGCGATGCGAGTTATTTCTGAGATGGCGTGCGTAAGCTATGTGCGCCAACGTGAGGCGCTTGGTTTGGGCCACGCAGTTCTGCAGGCTCGCGACTTAGTGGGCGATGAGCCATTCGCGGTGATGCTGAGCGACGACATCATAGATTCCGAAACGCCCGCTCTCAGGCAACTACTTGACGTCTACGAGAAATACGACGCTCCCGTGGTCGGGACGATGCAAGTGGAGGGTGAGGCGATCTCGCGGTTTGGCGCCATTGATGGCGAGGAAGTGGCAGCCGGCGTCTATAAGATCAAGGATATGGTCGAGAAGCCGCCATTTTCGGAAGCCCCATCGGACCTGGCAATCATCGGACGTTATGTTTTGACACCTGACATCTTCGATGAGATCGAGAAGACGCGACCCGGGGCTATCGGCGAGATTCAAATTACCGATGCGATGAGATCGCTCTTAAAGAAGAGACCTTTTTATGCCGTACGTTTTCAGGGAACTCGACATGATGCCGGCGACAAACTCGGTTTCCTGATTGCTACTGTCGAGTTTGCGTTGAAGCATTCTGAACTGGCACCTGAGTTTCGAGAGTATCTGAAGTCGCTGAAGCTATCATGAATGCTTCAGAAAGCACTCAAGAATTAAGAGTCTCAGGGTTGGGAAGGGGGGCTTGCCACCGCCGGGAGTGGGAGGCATGCAACGCGCGGGGGTAACGCGGGGTCCCCAGCGGGGCAGCCCTGCTGGGGTGCAAGTCCCCTTCCCAACGTGGAGGTTCTTTCTCTTGAATCATTTTCTGCAACCGTGTGCCTCTGTATCTGGGTGGCTGAATAGTTAGTTAAATATAATTAAATATGTCTGATCAAAAACAATTCTCCGGTCGGGCTGCTATTGTGACTGGCGCGACGCGCGGCATCGGCCGTGCTATCGCGTTGGAATTGGCGCGTCGTGGCGCCGATGTAGCCTTCAACTACGCGAAGAGCGCAGAGGCCGCCAAGTCACTGACCAAAGAGATCGAAGCGCTCGGCGTTCGTGCGTTCGCATCCCAATGCGACGTCGCAAACACGGAAGCTGCTTCAGAAATGGTGAAGCAAGTTAAGGATCAGTTCGACCGCATCGATTTCCTCATCAACAACGCCGGGGTCACACGGGACAACCTTATCCTGCGTATGAAGGAGTCTGATTGGGATGAGGTCATGGACACGAACCTCAAAGGCGCCTGGAACTTTGCAAAGGCGGCACTCAGAACAATGCTTCGGCAGGAAGGTGGCGGATCGATTCTCAACATCTCCTCGATCAGCGGACAGGTAGGGATGGCCGGACAGTCAAACTATTCCGCTTCGAAGGCGGGAATGGGTGGGCTCACAAAAGCCCTCGCGAAAGAGGTTGCGAGTAGGAAAGTCACGGTCAACGCACTAGCGCTCGGCATGGTCTCCACCGACATGGCAGAGGCCCTCGACGAGAGCTACCGCTCGAAAATCATTGAACATATTCCCCTCGGCCGTTTTGCAGAAGCGGATGAAGTCGCGCGCATCGCCTGTTTTCTGCTTTCCGACGACGCTCGCTATATCACCGGCCAGGTCATCCAGGTCGATGGCGGCCTCGCTATGTAAACGCGCAAGGTTACTGTTGAGCGCACTCAGTAAACCTGCGTATCAGGTGACAGCATAAAGGCTGAGGCGCGAGAGGACCACCGTTAAGTCCCCTACTACGGCGGGGGCTGCGCCAAAAGGGGGCATAGCCCCAAAATATTCCACAGCGCCACGGAAGGTCAGAGACCTTCCGCACATCAGGCGGCAAAGCCGCGCTGTTGTCACCTAAAACTGGAACCGCCACTGCTGCGCCTCTTCTTTACTATTTACGATTTACGATTCACTATTCACGACTTGATGTCTGCTGTTTACTGTTTGCTGATTGCTTATTGCTTATAAACAAACACTAATGGACTTTTGCCAGACTACCTACGAAGCCGGAGCAAATCTTGCCGGCTGGGACCGCGCGACGTTGGAGAGATCCGCTTTGCAAAACCCGGTAGCCACCGGATAACAGCGAAGGCAACCGCTACGTTCGAAAGGTACGGAACCGTTAACTACCAAATTTCGTTCTCAAGTACGAATGGTACTTCCCAATCAAATTCCTCAGGATAGTCCGCGTGTCCATCCTCGCAGTCGCAGACCCAGACAACCGAGGCGCAACGGCGGACTTGTTTGCCGCATCTTAAACTAGTGATGAAAAAGTTGTCCTTTGCCGCCCTCCTGCTATTCGCATTCCTCGTTCTGAGCAGTGTGACCGGCGTCACTGCGGCCGCCGAAAGAGTTGCCGGTAAATTCGCCGACAGGTTTGTGTTCTTTGTCCACGTCGCGCAGCTCTACACAAAAGACCCTGACAAGAAGCTGGCAATGCCCGTCCAGGATGTTTCGAAGAGGCAGATTGCCAACACCTGGCATGCGCCACGAGATGTTGGTCGCCTGCATGAGGGACAGGACATCTTCGCGCCACGCGGCACTCCCGTACTCTCAGCTACCGAAGGCTACATTGCGAACATCGGGGAGAATTCCCTCGGTGGTCAGACGGTTTCAGTGATCGGCGCCGGCGGCAGAGTCTATTATTACGCTCACCTCGAAGCCTACGCGCCGCACCTCACAGAGGGCGCCTATGTAACTACGCGAACGTTACTCGGCTACGTAGGCACCACCGGCAATGCCGCCGGCACGCCACCGCACCTTCACTTCGGTGTCTACGAATCGACACGTGGCGCCATGAATCCTTTGCCGTTGCTTAGCGATCGGCCTGAAGAGAAGAAGCCCACGCCTAAGAGTGAACTAACGCGCGCGAAGAAGAGACTCCGGCGCTAAAATGATAATGAGTATCGCCCGCTTCGAGGTACCGTGTCTTTTGGTGTGCCTTTTGAAGTGCGCTGACTTGTCAGCGCTTTCGTCGGCTGCGACCTGTCGCAGCCTCGGCGAGTAAGCTGGCTCCGGGCATCCCGGCGTCAAGCCGCCGCGGAGGAAAGCGGTGACAAGTCCCCGCACTCCACATTAGGCTCGCTATGGTTCGCGGTACGCGGCAGCCAGAGGTTTGGCGAAGTAGCCGGGGCGGTACCGAAGTTTCAGTTTCTCTTTTTGCAGCTCGGGATTGGCAACGTCAATGCGCATCTGTCGGTAGCTGCCGTCTCTGCGCTTGTTGGTTGAGGAATAGGCAATCAGATACTGGGATCGAAGCTCCTGTTCAATTTCCAAAAATGCATTCTTCAAGTCACCTTCTCTTTTCGGAAAGAAGGCCCGGCCCCCAGTCGACGCAGCCACGTCCTTAAGGGCATCCTTATCAATTCCTTCATACTTACTGTCACCGATACCGATCGCGTAGATAACTGTTTCCGCTTCAAGCGCCTGATTTATCGCTTCGCTTCGCAGCAAGCGGCTGGTAGTGTCCTGCCCGTCGGTTAGCAGAATAATCGCTCGTCGTCGCTGATTCTGACTCTGGCTCCGACCTTTATAAGCCTGGCCTGTATAAGCCTGGTCTGGATTAGCGCGCGCCAGCACTTCGCTTGAGGTTAAAGCGATGGCATCCCAGATTGCGGTCGTGCCTTCACGTGGAATTGCCTTCATGCCTGGACCGGACGCGATGCCGCTGATAGGCCGGCCCGATCCCAGATAAGCAGGCATTGCAACTTCCACGCGCTCGAGTGCGCGATAGATGCTCAGTACATCGCGAGTCAAATCCTGTTCGAGATACGCCGAACCCGTAAAAGGGATAATCGCAGCCTGGTCCTTGCTGGATTTAATTACAGTTTCGATAAATGCGCGTGCTGCCGCCTTCTCCTGCGGCAAAGTTCGTTCTTCGGAAGCACTGACGTCAATCAGGAAGGCAATGGAAAGAGGTCGATCGGTCTCGCGTTGAAAAGTCAGAATCGTCTGCGCTACTCCATCTTCTGTGATCCGTAAGTCTTCCTCCCGAAGTGTCGTGATGTAGCGGTTCTGTTTGTTTGTGGCCGTAAAAAATAGGTTTGTGAGATCAGTCTCGACGCGTATGACCTCGTCCTGGTCGGTAATGTGTTGGGCTGAAACGTTGCGTGCGATCGTTCCATAAAGCATGGAGATGACGATCAGAATTGTCATTGCCGCCAATTTCATTTTGATGGGTGGTGCAAACTTGTAACGCATTTGCGGACGGTTCCGGTTTGTGGCCTGATATTAAAAACCGCACAACGCGCAAACTAACAGTTTGCGTTACCCTCTACTTCAGACTTTTTATAGTTACCGGTTTAGCGAATAGTGTGTCGGCGAGTGGGCGATTGTATTCAATTGATTCGTAATTGACACGGCTGGTTTGGGCGCCGTTGATGAAGTGGTCTATCACCCAGGGCGCTGTGACCCCGTCAATCATAATTGGCTTAGCCAGACGATCCTCTTCAGTGATCTCTTCAGTCTCGTCGGAATCCGGGTTCTTTTTTGTTCGTTTATAGATAACTTTTGCAGGTAGCCCTTCTTTAGCGGCAAACTCATATTCGATCCAGAAACCGTCAGCGTATGTTAGTCGGACTGTTTCGTTACGCCTGGCAAGTCCAGCCTCGCGCCGGCCGACATAGCTAAGAGTCGCACCTTCCTTTTTCCACCAACCACGCAGGAGGTTCTCGACGCTGGCGCGCATGCCTCTTTTGAAGTCTTCAATTTGGGCACTCTTCATATCGCTCAAGGTCCTGGTGGCGCCGTCAAACAGCCATCCGGTCTCGCCGAAGTTTACCTGGATGATGCGAATTCCGTCGCCGGTAAATTCCGTGCGTTCTCTGTCTGGATAGACAATGTAGTCAAGAAACCGTGCCGGGATCTGCGACATGCCTTGATGGAAGCGGGTGAAGAAACCCCGTCCAACAATCGTTTTGACATTCAGATAATTACTGCCACCAAGAGCCTCAATGCCGCGGTTGATGATGGCCTCAGCCTTAGGATCGGAAGGTGTGGCTTTTGCCACCGGAACGTTTGTTTGCGCCTCAAGCACAAGGGGCAAAAAACAAATAAGAAGCAATAAGGGGATAATCTTAGAGACTCGGCTTGATATCGTCATCGTTTTCGTTGCCTGGAACACACACAGAGAGAACCAACCTCATTAAGGTTACACAGAGAAATAAAGGGCTTCAATAAACTTCGTTGAAGCCCTTTAAAGAATCCAGCTCGGAGGAAACTATCCGAATCAATTCAAACTGGCGTTAGAGCCCGCGACCGGTTTTACGACTGCCTCGCCATCTTCGACTTCAACTACGAAATTCGTGGCCGTCTTCCATAAGGCGGTTATGGGAAGCTTCACTTTCTCGTCAATGTGGCGCTTAAGGAAACGGGCTCCATAGGCCGTGTTGTATCCCTTTTCGGTCAAAAAGTTAAGCGCTTCATCACTGACGCTAATCTCTTTGCCTTGTCGCTGCATCTGCCTTTGCAGCTTGTTCAAATAAATTTCCGCGATCTTGTGTACTTCGTCCATCGTCAGCGGCGCGAAGACAATAATCTCGTCTATACGATTGCGAAATTCCGGCGAGAAACGCTGTTCCGCAGCTTTCATCACCTCATTTTTTACGACACGGAAATCGCTCGCGGTCTTCGTGCCGAAACCCAAAGGCTTCTCAAATTTCTTGAAGCTGTCTGATCCTAAATTGGAAGTCATGATCACGATTGCGTCAGACAGGTAAACTCTCTTGCCGCGACCGTCCGTCAACCAACCCTCGTCAAAAGCCTGCAGAAACAGGTTCATCAAATAAGGGGAGGCCTTCTCAACCTCATCCAACAATAGCACCGTATAGGGATTCTCGCGCAATTGCTCGGTTAAAATCCCGCCACGCTCGGATCCGACAATGCCGCGCGGCATGCCGATCAGCTTCTCAATGCTGACTGTGCCGTCGCTGTATTCAGACATGTCGATGCGCACCATCTTCTCCTCATCGCCAAACATAAATTCGGCAACAGCCTTTGCCAGCTCGGTCTTGCCCACGCCAGTTGGGCCGAGGAACAGAAGCACGCCGTCAGGTTTATAATGCGACTCTTTGAGCGGTCCTTTGTTTAACCTCAATCTCTGCGCTACTGCTTTGATAGCGGCTTTTTGGCCGATCACTCGCTGGCCGAGCATCGCTTCAGTCATCGAGAAACGGTCGCTCGTATCGCGAAAGATCATGTCACGCGGAATGCGCGACTCCTGGGAAATCACCTCGATCACGTGTTCCGGTTTAACGACCATAGTTTGCGGCTCATTAATTTCAACTTTCACCGCAGCCGTGTCGAGCCAACCAATTGCTTTATCAGGCAAGTGAAGATTGCGAATGTACTTGGGCGCCATCTCCAGCGCCGTATTAATGGCGTCATCGGAAATCTTGACCGAATAATTTCTTTCTAACCTCGGTCGAAGGCCCAGAAGAATTTCACGCGTTTCACTTATCGTAGGTTCAACGACTTTTACCAGGCGAAACCTGCGCGCAAGCGCTTCATCTTCTCCGATGTACTCCTTATATTCCGTGAGCGTAGTCGCACCAATAATACGCATGTCGCCGCGAGCCAATGCTGACTTGAACATATTCGCAGCGTCTGAAGAAGTACCGAGCGCAGCGCCCGCGCCCACGATCGTGTGCGCCTCATCGATAAAGAGGATGAGATTGTCGCGTTCTTTGACCTCGTCGATAATGCCTTTGATTCTTTCTTCGAACATGCCGCGCAACATCGTGCCGGCAACAATGCCGCCCATCTGCAACTGGACCACGTGTGACCCGCGCAAACGGGCCGGAACTTTCTCAGGTTCCATTTCGATCAAACGCGCCAGACCTTCTACGACCGCTGTTTTACCCACGCCGGGCTCTCCCACAAGCATTGGAGAGTTTGCTCGCTCGCGGTGGCAGAGAATCTCGACCATCTGCTGAATCTCTTTTTCTCTGCCTATCGTGGGCGCTATCTTGTCGGCACGTGCCAGCCGGTTCAGCGAAACGCCAAAATGCTTTAGATAAGGGGGCAGCTCGAATTTCTTTCGATACTGTTCCTCTTCATGCTCGCGCTTTTGCACTTGCGCCTGAACGTTCTCAGCTACTGCCTCGGGATTGGCTCCCATCGTCTTCAAAACTTCAACGAAGAGACTGTCCTGGTTTGTCAGCGCGGAAAAGATGTCAGTCGCTTCAATTGTCTTGCGACCCTGCGCACGGGCGCGTTCCATCGCGCGCTTGAAAAGATCGGTGGTATCGGGAGAGATACGAAACCCTTTGCCTACATGTTGTTGCCGGCTCGTGTCCAAACGTTGATCAATGGCGATTTTCACAATAATCGGATCCAAAGAAAGCTCACGCATTGCAGAGTTAAACATATCAGGCTCCTCATGAATGAGGGCTTGCAGGATATGCTCGACCGCAACAAAGTTCTGATCACGCTGCCGCGACTCGCCCAAAGCGTGCTCAAGGATGCGTTGCCCGGTTTCACCAAACTTATCTTTATAGGATCCAAGATCAACCATTGTCTTAACCTTTTAGCTCATAACCTGCCATGCATGATTTCATGACATCAACCCTTTGTTCTCAACCTGCCGGCGGCAAAATCTAACCTAAACCAGTGGTTAGATGTCTTGAGCATATTCGCCGTTGCGTTTCAATGCAATAAGATTCTCCGGGTGCGAGTTCTTGCAAATTATCGGCCACCTTATTCTTGCAAATTATCGGCCACCTTACTTAATCATCAGCAAACGCGGCACAAACCACCCGCCTTCATGGCTGGAGGAAGCCAATTAGTAGTCATAATCTTCGCCCCCCGGTGTCGGTGGAGCTGCTTTTTTCGGTTGCGGCGCGTCTGTAACTGCAGCGTCGGTAGTAAGCAATAAGCCGGCAATCGAAGCGGCATTTTGTAGAGCGGTGCGAACCACTTTTGTAGGATCGATTATTCCCGCTGCAGCAAGGTCTTCATAATCGCCCGTCGCCGCATTGAATCCATTATTACCTTTCAACTGCTCCACTTTACCGACGATAACAGCGCCATCTAGTCCAGCGTTTTCAGCTATCCGGCGCAGCGGCTCCTCCAAGGCGCGTCTCACAATTTTGACGCCGGTTAGAACGTCCGGGTCATCGCTTGCGAGCTTATCCAGCACTCGCGCCGCACGTAGCAGGGCCACCCCGCCACCTACCACTGTGCCTTCTTGCGCCGCGGCTTTGGTGGCGTTCAGTGCGTCTTCGACGCGCGTCTTGATCTCTTTCATCGCCGTTTCGGTGGCCGCACCAACTTTTACCACGGCGACACCGCCTGCAAGTTTAGCTAACCGTTCCTGCAACTTCTCGCGGTCGTAATCGGAAGTGGTCTCTTCGATCTGTTTTCTAATAGTAGCTACTCGGCCTTGAATGGCCTTGCGATCACCGCCACCCTCCACAATTGTTGTGTTGTCTTTATCAACAATGACGCGCTTTGCGGTACCCAGATCCGTCAACTGAATGTTTTCAAGTTTAACTCCCAGATCTTCGGTTATGACACGAGCGCTCGTAAGGGTCGCCAGGTCCTCGAGAATAGCCTTGCGCCGATCGCCGAAAGCCGGCGCTTTAACGGCGCAAACCTTTATCGTGCCCCGCAACTTGTTCACCACAATCGTCGCCAGCGCGTCTCCCTCAATGTCTTCGGCCACGATCAGAAGTGGGCTGCCGCCGCCTGCTGCCTGTTCAAGAATTGGAAGCAGATCGCGCATGGCGGAAATTTTTTTCTCATGCAGGAGAATCAGAGGTTCTTCGAGAACAGCTTCCATCCGATCCTGGTTGGTGACGAAGTAAGGCGAAAGATACCCACGATCAAACTGCATTCCTTCAACTATTTCCAGTTCCGTCTGCAACCCCTTTGCTTCTTCAACCGTAACCACGCCGTCCCTGCCAACCTGCTCCATGGCCTCCGAGATAAGCTTGCCAATTTCGCGATCATTATTTGCCGACACGCTCGCAACGTTCATCAACTCTTCTTTTCCTTTTACTGTCTTAGAGACCCGCTGAAGTTCCGCGACGACCGCATCGGTCGCTATTTGAATTCCGCGCTGCATCGACATCGGATTCGCTCCCGCAGTGACATTCTTCACGCCCTGCCGAAAAATTGCCTGGGCCAGTACGGTCGCGGTTGTCGTGCCGTCCCCGGCCGTGTCATTGGTCCTTACCGCAACTTCGCGCACCATTTGCGCGCCCATATTTTCGTACTTGTCTTTTAGCTCAATTTCTTTGGCGACTGTGACGCCATCTTTGGTGATGACGGGCGATCCATACTTCTTACCAATAACAACGTTGCGCCCCTTCGGACCCAGGGTGACGCGCACGGCATTCGCAAGCGTGTTCACTCCCTGCAGCATTGCGCTTCGAGCTTCCTCTCGAAACTTCATCTCTTTTGCAGCCACTCTGTTCTTCTCCTTTACGGACCGTTGTTTTCGACATCATGCGAAGGAATTACTCGAAAGCCTGGCTCGCTCTTTCCGAATACCGTCCAACTTTAACGCGGGCCGGCCGCAGCAGCCGATCAGCAATCTTGTAACCACGAGCATACTCAGTAATAACTTTGCCCTCATCTTCCGGATCCACTTCAACCGTCTCCACTGCTTCGTGCAACTCTGGATCGAATGGCTGGCCTGCGGCATCGATTGGCTCAACACCCGCCGCGGCGAGGGCGCTTTCGAAACTCGATGCAGTCCTGCGTATGCCCTCGGCAATAACTTCAGTCGAGCCTCCTGTTTCAGCGGCTTCGGTCGCACGTTGGAGATTGTCGAGCACTGGCAGCAAAGCAGCAATGAAATTCGCCTTCTCCAGTTGGGCTCGTTCTTCTGCGGCACGATTCAATCGCTGCCTGGTCTCGTCCGTTTCGTTCTGGAGCTGCTTACGCAACAGCTCGAAACGCGTCTGTACTTCCTGAGCCTTCTGCTCAGCAGCCTTCGTGCGCCTTTCAAGATCTTCAACATAACTTGGCTTCAGATTGGGCTGCTCGGCGGCTGCGTTTTGATCACTATCGCCGATGTCATCCAACTGAATACGGCGGCGATCCGTTACGCGGATCTCAGGGTCGTCATCCCGCACGCCCCTTTGATCTCTCCCAAAAAAATCGTTAGCCATTCAAGCCTTCGCTTTCGAAATTCTGTGAACTTTCCTTCACTCCTCGAACTTCACCTAGGAAACCTTTATTTCCACTCGCTGCGGTTTGCGCTCTGGACGCTTGGGAAGATGCACGTGGAGCACGCCATCCTTAAACTCTGCCTTGATATCATTCTGATCAATGACGGCAGGCACGGTAAACGTCCTTAGGAATTTGCCCCTGGGACATTCGACGCGGTGCTGTGTTGCATCATTGCCTGGTCGCGTTCCTCTTATCGACAAGCGGTTGTCGTCAATACTGATATCGAGCGTGGCCCGGTCGATGCCGGGGAGATCAATAGCCACCGTGTATTCGCTCCCGTTTTCATAAACGTCAGCGGCTGGATACCAATCTGCGCCTTCCACTTCATCGCTGGCCTCAGCCTCAGCGGCTCTTCGCTGTGACGCATCCTCAAACAGCCGATTCATTCGATCTTGCAAAGACACTAAGTCGTGCAAGGGATTCCACTGTGCCATTGTCGCTTCCCTCGTAACTTCAGTTTACGCTGCGGCCGCCGCAGCTTCTACTTTGAGATCCATCTGGTCGCCGGCGGCCGACACTCTCACTGTCTGACCGGGCAAAATATCTCCGCGCAAAAGCTTTACTGCCAAAGGATTCTGGATGAGCGTTTGAATCGCGCGCTTAAGCGGACGCGCTCCATAATTTGGATCATAACCTTCTCGGGCCAGGAGCTGGCGCGCGGAATCATCCAGGATCATTTGAATGTTTCGTTCCCTCAACATTTCACGCAACCGTTCGAGTTGCACGTCAATTATCTGCGCGATTTGCTCGCGTGAAAGCTGATGGAAAATCACGATATCATCGATGCGATTGAGAAACTCCGGCTTGAAGCTTTCCCGCAACTCCTGCAAAACCGCCTCGCGCACTTGCTCCTCATCGCCTTCAGCCTCTTGAATTTCGCGCGACCCAAGGTTTGACGTCATGATCAAGACGGTGTTTTTGAAATCGACAGTGCGCCCCTTCGCGTCAGTAAGTCGCCCGTCGTCGAGAATCTGCAGTAATGCGTTGAAAACGTCCGGGTGTGCTTTCTCGATCTCATCGAAGAGCACCACCGCGTATGGCCTGCGACGCACTGCTTCAGTTAATTGGCCACCCTCTTCGTATCCGACATAGCCGGGCGGCGCACCGATCATCCGCGCCACGGCATGCTTTTCCATATATTCCGACATATCCAGACGAATCATTGCGCGTTCGTCGTCAAAAAGAAATTCTGCCAATGCCCGTGCTGTCTCAGTTTTCCCGACCCCGGTCGGTCCAAGAAAGATAAAAGAGCCAATCGGACGATTTGGATCCTGAAGTCCCGCACGCGCGCGACGAACCGCGTCCGCCACTGCGCCAAGTGCTTCCTGTTGACCAATAACTCGCTGGCCGAGGCGCTCTTCCATGGTGACAAGTTTTTGCATTTCACCTTCAAGCATTTTCGAAACAGGAATGCCGGTCCACTTCGCGACGACTTCAGCAACGTCCTCTTCGTCAACCTCTTCCTTAAGCATTACGCCGTCCTTTTGAAAGTTCGCCAGCCTCTCCTGCTCCGCTGCGAGCTTACGCTCCAACTCCGGAATCTGCCCATATTGAATTTCAGAAGCCCGAGCTAAGTCACCCGCGTTCCGGGCCTGATCGAGTTGCAACCTCAATTGCTCCAACTCAGCTTTAGCGGTACGCATCCGCTCGATGGCCTCTTTCTCCGACTGCCATTTTGCCTTCATGCCGGAGGACTTTTCTCGCAGGTCCGCAATTCTTTGTTCGATCTCCTTCAAACGCGTCCTCGATTTTTCGTCTTCTTCGCGTTGCAACGCCTGTCGCTCAATCTCCAATTGAACGATTTCGCGCTCCAGCTGATCTATCTCCTGCGGAAGCGAATCAATTTCAATTCTGAGCCGAGACGCCGCTTCGTCAATCAGGTCAATCGCCTTGTCGGGTAGAAACCGATCAGTAATGTAACGGTGGGAAAGAGTTGCGGCCGCTACGATTGCAGAATCCTTGATACGAACTCCATGGTGAACCTCGTATCGCTCTTTTAATCCCCGCAGGATTGCAATTGTGTCTTCAACGGTGGGCTCGCCAACGTAAATCTGCTGGAAGCGCCGCTCCAGGGCGGCATCTTTCTCGATGTACTTCTTGTACTCGTTGAGTGTGGTGGCCCCAACGCAACGAAGCTCGCCGCGAGCAAGCGCTGGCTTCAACATGTTTGACGCATCGATTGCTCCTTCAGCCGCGCCGGCGCCGACCAGGGTGTGAAGCTCATCGATAAAAAGTATGATCTGTCCCTGGGCATTTTCAATCTCTTTTAGGACCGCTTTCAATCTATCTTCAAACTCGCCTCGATATTTCGCGCCCGCCAGCATTGAACCCAGATCGAGGCCCATCAGCCGCTTATTTCTTAACGTCTCGGGAACGTCACCGGAGACGATTCGCTGCGCAAGTCCTTCAACAATCGCGGTCTTGCCCACGCCTGGCTCACCGATCAATACCGGATTGTTTTTTGTGCGCCGCGAAAGTACTTGGATAGTTCTGCGTATCTCATCGTCGCGCCCGATGACTGGATCGAGTTTTCCTTTGCGGGCAAGCTCAGTCAGATCGCGTCCGTATTTTGACAGTGCCTGATAATTCTGTTCCGCATTCTGTTCGGTAATATGCGATCCGCCGCGCATCTGCTCAACGACTTTAAGCAGATCATCACGCTTCACACCGTGCTGCCTGAGAATTTTTCCGGATTCGCCATCCTTCTCATCGACGATCGCCAACAACAGATGCTCGGTCGAGTTAAACTCGTCCTGCATTTTGTCTGCGTGCTTTTGAGCTGCTGTAAAAACCTGGCTAAGCCGCGGACTGAAATATTGTTGCCCGCCCTCGACGCGAGGAAAGCGTGCTATCGCAGCTTGAACATCATTCAGCACTACAGGAAGGTTCACTGCGAGTTTCCCGAGAATAGGACGCACAATACCTTCCGGCTGCTCAAGCATCGTGGCGAGCAGATGTTCTGGTTCAACTTGCTGATTCAGATTGCGCTCCGCGAGTTCGATGGCCGACTGTATGGCTTCCTGGGCTCGCAGGGTAAACTTATCTAAACGCATCGGGCTTTACTATCTATTATGTTTTAAGCGGGGCCTCAGTCGTTTCGCTGATAACCCCGCTCTTTGTCTTTTTCGACTGAAGAACCTAGCGACCTCCAGCAGCCTGGCTGGATTTTTCAGTGCTAACGTTCTCGGCCTTCGCATCGATTGTCTTGGCCGCTGAAGTCCCTTCCACGCTTATCTGGATACGGCGCGCCTTTGTTTCTTCACGTTTAGGAAGAGTAACGCGCAACACGCCATTCTTGTACTCGGCCGTCGCTCCGTCCGCTGAGACAGTCTGCGGTAGTGTGAAGGAACGTGTAAACGAGCCATATGACCGTTCGACTCGATGATAGTTGTCGGTGTCGTCCTTCTTTTCAAATTGACGCTCGCCGCGCAACGTAATGACATTATTCTCCACGGAGAGATCGAAGTCGTCCCGGTTCATTCCCGGGAGTTCCGCCTCAAGCACAATCTGATCCTTGTTCTCGAAGATATCGACACTCGGGTTCCAAGCGCCTCGTTCTATGCCTTCCTCACCGAATCCTCGAGTAAGGTTCGTCGAGAACAGCCTGTTCACTTCTTCCTGTAAAGTGCGTAGGTCACGAAAGGGGTCATACCGAACTATAGTCATCTTGATTTCCTCCTATTTCAATGCCCGGCTTTTACCGAACCCTGTTGTTTAACTCACCATTTGACCTGTGAGCGTGTGGTAATAATAATACCTGAGTCTTCTCCTGTCAAGTTCACGAAAGAAGCAGAAACGCTGGTATTTGGGGGTTTTGGGCCTTTGATTGGAAGCGGTCCGATGAGCCATCGGACTGAGAGGGGCTACTTCAAACCGAAGAAGCGCTTGATGGAGGATAGGAGGCCAGCAGATTCGTCGGCTTCGGTGTCTAAAGAATCCTGACTCTCCGCCAACCCTTGCCTGCGTTCCGCAATAATGTGACTCAGCGACTCGACGAGGTCGGGATTTGTATCAAAAACGCGCTTCATAGCCCCATGCCCAATCTCAAGAACTTCAGTCTCCTCAAGCGCAACAATATTTGCGGTTCTCGGTTCACCAGTAAATAAGGCCATCTCTCCAAAGAAGGCGCCTTCGCTCAGAGTGGCAACTGCGCGAGACCGGCGGTTTTCAGTCACCTGCACACTTACGCGACCATTGTGGACAACAAACATTGAAGATCCCGGATCACCGGCGCGAATCACTGTTTCGCCTTGAGCAAAGATGTGGCTTGTTGCGGCTTGGGCAAGTATCGTCGTCTCTTCCGTCGATAATGGAGCGAAGATATCTACCGCCGCCAGTCGTTCCACGATTGCTCCGCCGTCACCGTCATGCTCGCCGACCTTCGGTGTGCGTTGCACTAACAGCGTTCGAGTGGGGTAGGCGAAGGTAAGATTGGCGCGACGGAATGCATACCAGATTCGCTGCCGCACCAAAGCGTCCGTGTCGTTGTATTTTGCGTAGTCGTCGAGCCAGTACTTAACTTCATACTCTACGCCGCTCTCCCCAAGATTTCTAATGCGAACGAGGGGAGAAATCTTCTGAGAGACATTGTCAGCTTCTCGAACGGCTTCTCGTACCACGTGAATGGTCTTCGCAGGTGAATCTGTATACAGCGTATTGAAAAAGACAAGCCGGGCATTCAAGTTGTTGCGCGGGCAAACTTCGATAGGCTCCCTGGCGGCCGTGCTGTTGCTTATCAACACCACATGGTTCGTAAAGGTTCTGATCTTAACCGCGCGCCAAGTGATCTCTTCGACTACACCAGTATGCCTTTGGACGCCTACTATTATCACGTCCCCCACTTGAAATGGTCGATCTGCTTGCAGCGAGATGCCCGCAAAGAAATTTCCCAGCGTGTCTTGTAGCGCCAGACCCAGGATTACGCCGAAGATGGCAGACGTTGTGAAAAGAGCACCGAGGTTAACTTTAGGGAATACTAAGGTAAAGATAAGGAAGAATAGTGCGGTGAAGGCAACAATTGAAAAGATGTTCCTAACTAAAGTTGGCGCTTCAAATCCCCGGCGAAAGCGATACACCAGCCCAAAAATAAGCGAGTTGAGCGCGCGCACCACCAGATAGGCAAGTATCCCCAGAAAAATGAGGCGAATAATCCCGACAATAGTGTCTGCTTCCCACTGCAGTCCCCCCATTTGCGCGTGCAACAATGCACGAAGCGCATAGTCAAACCGCACAAGGAGATAGATCGCGAGCACCACGATAGCTGTGGCTATCAAGAAGACCGCTAACCTGTTGTTGGGGCGGGGACGATTCACTTTATTGCTGTGTTCTGCCTGCGAGAACTCGGGTTTGGAAGTCAGATAGGTTGTTTTATCACTGATTCTTTGCGTTGGCGAGAAAGAATCGTGTGGCCTCTCCCGGGTAACTACCCTTCTATAGTCGCAGAAAATTCGGAAAGACCGTCGTCAAAATCAACATGACGGATAAGGCGGTGACGATTATCGCTGTTACCCAGGCCCCGATGTTGTAGACCGGTCCATTCACGTGCGCGCCCATCAAGTCCCGATCGTTTACCAGGCGGAGGATCGCAAAAAGGATGATGGGGAGAAGCAAACCGTTTATCACCTGCGTCACCAGAAGGACGCGAATCAGCGGCAAGTTTGGAATCACCGCGATTGCTGCGCCTACTGCTACAAGAAAAGTAAACACACCGAGGAAAATCGGAGCCTCACGAAAACTACGGGACACGCCTTTCTCAAACCCAAGCGCTTCACTGATCGAATAGGCTGTAGCCAGCGGCAATACTCCCGCGGCCAACATCGAGGCTCCAAACAGGCCGACGGCAAACAATTTTTCGGCATAAGGCCC
Organism: Pyrinomonadaceae bacterium; assembly: GCA_046262375.1. Classification (GTDB taxonomy): domain Bacteria; phylum Acidobacteriota; class Blastocatellia; order Pyrinomonadales; family Pyrinomonadaceae; genus PSRF01. Next base: position 7,856 of record JBHEMV010000029.1, on the reverse strand, counting down.
GGCAAGTGGCTTGAGAGCGCGCGCGGCGTCCGCAGCGCTCTCAATCTGCAAGCCATGTTTGTGCAGAGTGGCGGCCGTTGATACCACGATGAAGAAAACCACAAGAATGGCCAGAATCGTTCCGACCCAAACGTCCATACGGGTCCGGCTATAGTCTTCGGGCGTTACGCCTTTCTCAACCACCGATGATTGAACGTAGACTTGCATGTAGGGTGAAATCGTCGTGCCAATAACCGCGACGAAGGTAAATAAGTAGGCCTGTTCAAAACTGAAGCTTGGCTTTACCAATCCCAGCGCCACTTGGCTCCAATCCGGCTTAGCCAGAAACGCCGAAACGATGTATCCCAGAAAAACGAGCGACATCAAAAGAAATGCTCGCTCGACTCGTTGATATGAACTCTTAACAACGAGCCACCAAATGCTGACGGCTGATAATGGAACGGAGATAAATCGTGGAACGCCAAACAGTTCAGTAGCCGCGGCGATGCCTACGAATTCTGAAACGGTAACCCCACCATTGGCGATCAGGAGCGCAAGCATTACAAAAGCGGTCCAACGCACGCCAAAGCGTTCGCGAATGAGATCGGCCAGGCCCTTACCAGTGACGGCGCCCATGCGCGCGCACATTTCCTGAACCAGGCCGAGGCTAACTGTGATCGGAATAAGTATCCAGAGGAGGCGATAACCTTGTTCTGCCCCGACCGACGCAAACGTGGCGATTCCACCAGCATCGTTGCCGGCGCTGGCGGCGATCATTCCCGGTCCCAGAATTGCGAGATAGGCGACCCATTTTCGTCGCCACGACACGGGAGTCGTCACGCCGGATCCACGACGGCGCAACAACCGTCGTCCAGTGGTCTTCACTGTTGCTCGAGCGTCCGCCACTTGGAGGTTCTCCGTCAGTCATACATCTTTTGAATGACCAGAAATTGAAACTGCGATGGCACTCGAAACCCCTAATCAAAATCATCCTAACAATCTTGGCAAACGCTGCCGCCAGTCTTTCGGCAACAGAATTTCCATTGCGTCGTCTACGGTGATGATTCCCAAAATATCGCCCGTGTCATCCATGACGGGCAAGGCCAAAAGATTATACTCGGCAATTCTCTGAGCAACTTCGTCGGCCCGTTCGTCCGGATGCGCTTTTTGAAACTCCGTGCGCATCACGTCAGCGAGTGGGACGGAAGGATCAGCCAAAATCAAACTGCGTAGGGCTATCACACCAGCGAGCTTCCACGAGCCTTCACCTTCCACAACATACAGGTAATAAATCATGTTTGGCGTTTCCGCCATTTCACGCAATCGCGCAAGCGCTTCGCCTACTGTCAGTGCTCGCGGGAGCGTAACAAATTCTGTGGTCATTAAACCCCCGGCCGTGTCATCTTCATAAGGGAGTAGCTCGGCAACGTCAGCCTGTTCTTCGTCTTCCATCAATCCGAGCAATTCTTCTGCCTTTTCTTCCGGTAGATCGCCCAGAACATCGGCGGCTTCATCAGGGGACATCCACTCGAGAATGTCGGCGGCCCGTTCCTCGTCCATATCTCCCAGTATTCGCGCCTGTCGTTCGGAGGGCATTTCTTCGAGAGTCTCGGCCGCTGTTTCATCGTCGAGCGACCCTACCACTTCGGAGCCATGATGATAGGAGAGCGCCTCGGCGAGGCGGGCGATCTCTACAGGGTGTAGGAGAGCTAATTTTCCGCGCGCAGATTTGAGCTGGACCGTTGCTGCGTCCGTTGCGAGATAACCGACGTCAGACCAATCAAGTACCTCAACTGGCGTTCGTGTGCCAACGAAACCGGCGGGCGCAAGCCGTCTCCAAAGTCCCTGCAAGCTAACGTCAGCGCCAGTCACCCTCCAGTCTCCCGCAGCTTCGATGAGCTGCACATCATTGACACGAACGACACGCTTGCCGTCTACGTCAATCAATTGCTTATCCAGCACATCGCGAGCAAGCAGGACCTCGCTCTCGCGACGCACGAAAGGTCGCAAATCCAGTATGTCTGAATTGAGTCGCACGCCCTGCTCATTAAGTTCTGTTATCCGCCAGCGGGAAAGGAAGAAATCGCGTCTCCGATAGCGCGCTACTATGCCGGCAACAGGCGGATGATCCTCCTCACCAAGACGCACAATAACGTCCTTGATGGTGGCCACACGCTCACCTTCAAGATCGCGGATGGGGCGACCCAACACCTGCGACAGATAAAGCATTATGGATTCACCCGGCGGTCTAAATTCGCTCCAGAATCATAGCATGAGCCTTCCAGACAATCGCGATAGGAAACGCGAAGGTTAGATATTAACCAGCAGACTTAAGACCGCACTTACCGTTTTGGCGACGTTCGATTCCTGAGGGCCTTTAACTTGCCGATTGCCAATTCCATTGCACGGTCTCGGCCGGAATAGAGATCGCTTCGCTGCAGCATCACAGCCTCGTCAGGCTTGATACCGTGCCCCTCAAGCCGATCACCTTCGGAGGTCTGATAATCAAGTTCGCTGATATCAAGTAGGCCCCCGTCAGGTAGCAGATGTCGCGTGCGAATCGCAAGTACGCAGCCGCACGTTTCTGTGCCAATGATCGTTGCCCGCCTGGACGTCTTCAGCGCCCCGATGAAAATCTCCGCTGCGCTTGAAGTGCGTTCGCTCGTCAACACTATTAAGGGAAGTCCGTGGGAAAAGCCTGATTGGGGAATGCTTTGGGCCACGAGTAGAGATTTGGAAGGTGTTGAGACTGTGAAACTAGTTCCGGAGCGGTCTGTGAATCGGCCCAGGCTAATGCCCTCACCAAGAAAAGTTGAAGCAATGTGGGCCATTGCTTCCGCATCGCCGCCGCCGTTGCCTCGCAAATCGATAATCACTCCGCGCAGACTATTCACTTTTTCTCTCAACAGGGTGGTGAAACTACGTGCAATCGGTTCGGTGAAAGCGTCGATTTCAATGACAGCATATTCGCCCTTTTCTCTCCCAATCCGCAGGCCGAGCTCGCGCTGCTTCCAATGTCGCCAGAATCTGCCCGATCTCAGGTTGCCCTTTTTCCCCTTCCACTGGATTTCCACTGAAGTTTCCGAGGGGCCCTCCAGGAGCGTAGCAAAAACGCGAAACCGCGCGGAGGTTGTTGGAGCAAGTGAGTTCCTTAATCGGCCGTTGACCAGCGATAGCGCAAGCTCCCCATTAATGGTTTCCATCACATCGCCGGCACGAATGCCAGCGCGTCGCGGCGCCGAATCGCGATCTACGTGAACTACCGTTGGTAGGCCGCCAACCTCTCTTACGGAAAGGCCAATACTCACAAAACGCGGGCGCCACCAGTCAGACTTTTCATGCGGCGCAAAGACGCGAGTGTGAGGATCGTTTAAGGACGCAATCATGCGGCGCAGCACCGCGTACAATTCCGCGCCCGAATTTGTCTCTGCGGCCAGCGAGCGAAAGACTGTTCTTTGGGCGCCCCAGTCCAAACCATTAAATTGCTGATCGTAATAGCGCGCGTTTATTGTGGACCACGTGTCATCGAATACGGCGAGCCGACCTTCGCGCGTCGAAGTTGAAACGACAGCAGCTTCACCTCTCTCGGCCCGAGCCGATACAGAGTTGGGGGAGGGGGGAAAGGGAAAAGGAAAAAACGAAAGCGCGGCCAGCAGGCACAACGCTGAGACAATCCGCAGCTGTTTACCTTTCCCCATTACCCTTTCCCCTTTTCCCCAATGACTCTGCGAGGCGGCTTGCGAAAGTTGTAGCGCAGCAAAACGCGAATTGGAATTGCAACTCCATTGCGCATCGCCGGAAAGAAATGTAACTTGCGAACGGTATCTATAGTTGCCTCGTCAAGGCCAAACCCTGCCCACCGCGCCACGCTCACGCGCAACACTTCACCATTCGCGTCCAAATCGGCGAGCACATCGACCGTCGCTTCAACTTCGGCCTGTGCTGCAGTCTTAGGGTAAGCGGGTAGTAAACGGCGATAGGGGCGCGGCAGACGAAGCCCCTCAGCCTCACCGGGTTTGTCGTCAGTGGGTGCTTCTTCAATGATTGGCGTTTGCTGGTCGCCTTGATCAAATGTCAGTGCGCGTTCCTTACGTTCGTCAGCCTGCGCAATTCGAATTAAACGGACGCTGCGGTTGCTAACTGCGAACGCGGACAGTTCCGAGATCAGGGATTGCTCTGCTGCTAGAGCGTTGGCGGCGCGAAAGTCTGGACGTTCCCAATTAATAAGCCTGCCGGTTCGCGCACTAACAAAAAAGATCGAAGCATAAGATTCAAAATAAATTGGACCTGCTGAAGGCGAGCGCCTGAGCGTTTGCGCATCTCCCAAAATGAAAAAGTCGCATCCAAGTGCCGCCCCAAGGTCGCGTGCTTCGTTTAACGACAAATTTAGCGAGTTTGTATACCCGGCACCGCGGGCCGCCGCACGAACCTGATCGTGGTCCAGAATAATAACGTCGTTTTCGTGCTTCAGATTTGAGGCAAGTTTTTCGGAAGCTACTCGACCCAAAGCAGAGTCACCAAAGTCCAGAACTGCCAGAACGACGCGTGGTGGCGGTTGCCCGCTGGCGCTGAGCTGAAGACCCAGAAAGAGCAACGCAAGGACTATAAAACGACGGCCAGGAAAGCTGAGGGAAGTCCCTATGGGTAAGCGCGAGTCTATCTGGGATTGAAAGAATGGCATCCTACGGTGAACGACGGCAGATTGGTTTTGCAGTGTGGAAGTCCGTTCCAAATTTGTACATGCCTGCCCTCAGGGCATACTGCCGTCGCTAATGTCTCTTCCACAATTGCTGAGACGGTACACGCAATGCGCGATTGAACTTGCTTGAAGCGTTTTCCCAGGCGATCGTTGCAGTCAACTCGACGAGAGCGTCCTCATCGTAGAACTTGCGCAGGCGCTCGAAGAGCTCATCGCTTACATCGCGGCCCGTTATTGTCATGCCTTCGGCAAACTCCAGCGCCACGCGTTCGGCTTCACTGTAGGATTCGCTGTTGGCGTAGTCCGAGAGTGCCTGAATCTTTTCGTCTGAAACTCCGAGCCTGCTGCTCACGGCAGCATTGATGTCTTGTCAAAATTCACAGCCGTTGAGATAAGCGACGCGCCGGTTGATCAATGCTCGCAGCTTCGCGTCAAGCAGTCCGGAGGATTCGATGCCTCCCCACATCGCGCGGGCCCCTCGGAAAATCGATGGGCGTCGCGCATAAAGAAGATGGTTGAGCAAGGGAGCGCCCCACGCTTTGCTCTGCGCCTCCAGCACCTCCTTAACGTACCGGTCAGCGTCCTCGACATTTACTCCAGCTATTCTCGTCATCTGCAAAGCATCTCTCTGAGACTTAAAGCAGCACGGTTGTCGGGACTTAAAGCAGCACGGTTCTCGGGACTTACTAACTTCCGACAGCCGAGCGGTCTCTCGGTGCCAGCTCGTGGTAAAGCTTATAAACTTCCGTTTTCACTTCGGCGGGGAAACAAACCCTGTGCAATTCATAACCGCGTTGAAGTCCCCGAACGACGTCGCTAACCTCGCTGATTTCGCGCACACGCGGACGAGCATAGCCGTCTTCGACGTAGATGCGACTCTTCGGCTCGGCGCCGTCAGCGGTGTAGTAGTTGTAATATGGAACATCGCTGGCACGGTCCTCTATGAAGTAGTACTCGGGATCGTAGCCAGCCCGAATGATGCATTCTCGCGCTGACGACAGAAATTCCGGCCGCTCCGCAGAGGGCATGTCAAGATCAATCGCCTTGAACAGGCGACGGCCGGTGAAGCGCCGGCTCAGATCCGCGAGGATTTCATCAGTCGAACGCTGCCATTGCTTAATGTGAAACAGAACATCCGAATCGTCCACTTCCAGATGTTCGGTGATCGTTAAAGACTTTCTGCGCAAGACCTTCTCAAATGCAGTGTCCGGCGCGTACCAAACTGGCTGGCCGGTTTCCAGCAGCTTTAGAGCGCGACGCAATATCGACCGTAGCACTGCTTCCGCTGAACGAAGCGTACGGTGAAAATAAACCTGGCGAAACATGTAGTAGCGAGCTTGCAGGTATTCCTCGACCGCATATAACCCCCGTGCTACGACATAAATCCGATCATTCTCTTCATCGATCGCCAGGGCGTTAATGATCCATTCCAGATCGTAAATTCCATACTTGGCCCCCGTCATCAACGAATCGCGCAGGAGATAGTCCATCCGATCCACGTCCAGTTGAGAAGACACGAGTTGGGCCAGGGCAGCCGGTTCAAACTTACCTTCAATAATCGCTGCCACCTTCGCGGGCAAATCCGGAGAGTAAGAGCGCAATAGTTGGCCAATCTCAGTAGCCTCACTTAGCACAACTTCGACGGTCCATTTTTCGTGGTGGAACCCAAGTACCGTCTCCATCACATGCGAAAAGGATCCATGTCCCACGTCGTGCAGTAACGCCGCTGCGCGCGCTGCTGCGCGATCCGCCCCGGCGATTTCATATTTTTCGCCGAGGCGATCGAGAACACGACTCATCAAATGAAAGGCGCCGAGCGAGTGCGTAAACCGAGAATGTTCGGCGCCCTGATAAGTGTAGAGACCAAGCCCGAGCTGCTTGATACGCCGCAGTCTCTGAAATTCCGGGGTATCAATCAAACGCATCATTAGTTCGCCTTCATCGGTATCGGTGCGAAGGCGAATGATGTTGTGAACCGGGTCTCGATAGATTCGTTCGGACAAGGTGTCTTTCACGAAATTGAATTTAGGAGTCAGTCTAACATATACGCGCATGAGGGCATCGGCCCTGATTAGCGAACATTTTAATAAGACTCGGTTCAGCACTTTTATTGAGGTATTATCGAAGGATTAACAACTCTCATGGTGCTCGACTGTGCCCTGAGCGATGCAGATTTTCGGAGACTCTACAAAATTCTGGATTTAGTATGGGTAATGCTGTAACCTCTCACTATTCATCTCGAATAAATGTCATAAATTCCAGTGTGATTGAGGCATACGCTTTGCTTTTTGTTTCGATCACGAGTCGCACCCGAGACCCTCTGATACGTCTTCGACGAAGCAAAGAGTCCCTGAATTCTTGCAAGCCAAAGTCGGGGCGTTTCTACTTCCACTAAACCTCAAGGAGGATTTACATCCATGCAAAAACTAAAGACCTTGTTGGTTCTGCTAGCTATAGTCTTAGCTAGTTCTGTTGTTGCACACGCGCAGGCCGCGGCCACGGCCAGTATTTCCGGCAAAGTGACTGACCCGCAGGGCGCAGGTGTGCCTGGCGCTTCGGTTCAATTGATCGACTCTACAACCAATCAAGTACGCACCCAGGAGACCGGTGATGAGGGGCAGTACTTGTTCTCTTCGGTTCCACCCGCAGTGTACAAAATCACCGTTACGAAACAGGGCTTCAAGCAGGCGGTCATCTCATCTTTGAAGGCGGATGTTAGCAGATCCCACACCGCAAACGTCGGCCTGGAGATCGGGAATGTCAGTGCGGTCGTTGAAGTCACCACTGCTGGCGTCGAGCTACAAAAGCTGGACGCGACGGTGGGCAATGTCCTTGGCGGCGATGCGCTGAAGCTGATGCCGAGCCTAACACGCGACGCCACTACGTTGATTCTGCTCCAACCGATGGTCACGCCTCGGAGCAATGACGAGGGCACAGGAGGCCAGGTGGCCGGAGCCCGCAGTGACCAAAACACGTTTCAGCTAGATGGAGGCGACGCAACCAGTAACACTGAGGGCAATGGGGCTTACAACACAAACTTCATAGGTGAGCCGCATGCAGTCGTTCCGACGCCACAAGAGAGCCTTGAGGAGTTCCGCGTCGCCACCAACAATCAGAACGCCGCCTTTGGCCGTTCGGCTGGCGGTCAAGTGAGCATGGTCACCAAGAGGGGCACCAA